>JBAXCW010000169.1:0-3314 GCA_037141275.1 Actinomycetes bacterium | reverse complement strand
CGTCTAAACCCCTCTACTTGACAGTGAGAGTGCCCTGCATGCCGGCCAGACGGTGGCCGGGAACGGAGCAGAAGAACGTGTAAGTACCAGGCTTGACGGTGACGGTGATCTTGGATGTCCCGCCGCCCTGGACAATCGCGCCTAGTGCGTTGACGCCAGCACCCTGAAGAGCAATGTTGTGCGGGATAGAAGCCTTGTTGAGTGAAACGATCGTGAGTGTCCCAGCAGAGGCTGTTGCGGCCGAGGCGAGGTACTTGAGCTGGCCGCTTGGGTCAGGGTTGATCTGCAGCTGGCCACCCTTTGCCACTGCTACAACTTGGTTCAGGCCCGGAGCAATCGCGTCGAGGATTCCGGTGTCCTTCCCTGGTCGGTCGGCAGCCCAAGCGACGTAGGCGGCGATGTCGCGAGCGTCCTGGCCTGTGGCCAAGTTGGCTGGCATGGCGCCCATCGTGTCTGGGTAGAGAATCTGCCTGTGGATGACGCCTTCATAAGTTGACCGTGGGAAGCCGTCGGCGAGCGCCTGCTGGTAGGCCGCATCAAGATTGGGTCCGGTAACGCCCTTGCTCCCTGCGCGGCCTAGCACGTGGCAGGCGCCGCATCTAGACACAAACAGCTTCTTGCCATTAGGGAGGTTCGCATCGCCACCTGAAACCGTTGGACCGCAGCCCTGTGCGCCGACAGCAGCAAGCGCTGTGGCAGCGAGCACGGCAGCAGATCTGATTGGGGCGGAAAGGCGCATCATCGGCCCGGGACTCTACTCATTGGGACGGACTGAGCGTTGCCTCCTCCCCCGTTGCTACGCTTGAGACCGTGAGCACACAGCGATACAGATTCCGAACCCCGTCCAGCGGCACCGATGTACTAATCGACGCCGAACCCGGGCAGTCCTACCAAGACCCTGAGACCGGAGAGAAGCTTCTGCCGGTTGGAGCTGTTCTGCCTTTGGCTCCTAGCGCCTCTCGCCTACCTTGGTCGGTCGAGAACCTCCGCTCATGTGATCACTGCGGCCAGTTCTCCCAGCGCGATGTCAACGCGTGCCCAACCTGCGGCCGCCGAGTCAGCAACCAGAGCAACTAGTGGCCAAGCAACTCCCCTCAGCGAAGGCTCTGAGCCTGATGACCGCGACGGCCATGGCCGGCGCATCTCTGGCAATCGGAATCTCTGCGTGCGGCGGCAGCAGCCCTAGCGCTGAGACCGCTCCAACCACTGGACTGACGGTCCCTGGTGGAGGTTCTGGAGCTGCTGTGACACCAGCCCCAACAACCACAACTTCCCCAACCACAAGCACCTCCGATGGCTCCTCATCAGGGGGAGCATCCCCTGGAGGCAACTCAGGGGGAAGCGGCAGCGGTAGCGATGGGTCAGGCAGCAGCGGTAGCGGCGGATCATCCTCGGGTGGTTCCACTCCTCCTCCCGGTGCCGGCGGCGCGTCCCCAGGCTGATCCCTCTCTAGCAGTACAAGCACAGCGGGGCGGAATTAAGTCCCGTCGCTCAGGACGGGACTAGGCCCAACTTCAGCCGCTCTTGATCAGCGTGAACTCAAAGGTCGGTACTCCGGGATACGAGCACCTGAAGTCAGCGATCTTCCCAGACGTAAGAAGTGATGACTGCGCGAAGATCACACCGAACTTTGTGGAACAAGGGTCTGCTGGCTTGTGAGTGGCTGGATCCGTCGTGATCGTCAGACCAGTGACCGGGTCTTTCGGTTTGAAGCCAGCGGGTGGACGGCTGGCACGCCAAGCATCCGTGGTACCCGAGCCTGCGAGCGGAAGGATTGGAGCGTATGTCGGGACCGACAGGGCCACAACGTCGCCCTTGAGAACGGGGATGGACGTGCTCAGCGCGAGTGTGACCTTACGGCCGAAGTATCGCTCCAGCGAGATCATCGGCCCCATAGCGACAACCTTCTTCAAGATGACCGCGTGCGAGCCGCGTGGCTTCACCGATGGCCTCAAGACCACGAGCCTGACCTTGGAACCGGTACCGAATGTCTTATCGAAGTAGGCCTTCTCAGCAAATACGTCGTAAGTGGCGCAGTACTTAGTCCACCTCCGCTTGGTCACACCGCGGATCTTGCTCCTGACCCAGTGGTATCGGTACTTGGTGCAGGTCTTGGAGTCTTTGAGTGTCCCCACTCGGAGCGTCAACGCAACTAGCGTCGAGTTGACTGGAACCGTCGTTGGGTTGTTGGTCCCACTGTCCCGGATGGGATAAACCGTTGTCATCGTCAGAACACTGCAGTGTCCGAGGCCCTTCGGTGCTCCCCGGTCATTCGCCGGAGTACCCGTGCAGGAAGGCGCTGCCAAACCGCCCAAGCCACCGATCTCAATAACCGGAGCCGCAGCGATTGCAGGGACTGCCAAGGAGGCAATTAGCGCCGCTGGAAGGACCGTCAGGCCCAGAACGCGCTGCAAAGTGGTTCGTTGCATCTTCATCAATAGAAGCAAAAGCTTCGCATGTATCCGCCGGTTGGGCGTGCGTTTGCGCACACTCTGCGGCTTAATACCCCTCTGATCCCTAGTATTACCAGTCGATGCTCGCAATTCAAGCAAATGGTCTCCAACGCGCCTTTAAGGGCGGAATCAAGGCAGTGGATGGAATCGACCTTGAAATTGAGCAAGGAGAAATCTACGGATTCCTTGGTCCAAATGGAGCTGGCAAGACGACAACAGTTCGTATGCTCGTGACCCTCCTCCTCCCCACTGGTGGCTCCGCGACGGTCGCTGGCCACGACGTTGCCAAAGAGGCTGGCGCTGTCCGTCGCCGAATCGGCGTGGCACTCCAGGAAGCCGCCTTGGATGCCCTGATGACCGGCAACGAACTGATGATGCTCCAGGCGACGCTTCAGGGGATGAAGACTGACGCAGCGAAGAAGCGCTGCGGCGAACTGATCGAACGCGTCGGCCTTACCGAGGCTGGTGACCGCCGCGTCGGCGGTTATTCGGGCGGCATGAAGAGAAGGCTGGACCTTGCGATGGCACTCGTCCACTCCCCCTCTGTTCTATTTCTGGATGAGCCGACTACCGGCCTTGACCCGACTTCACGTTTCACCCTTTGGCAAGAGGTGTCCCGCCTACGGGAGGAGGGAACCACCGTGTTCCTGACAACCCAGTACCTCGAAGAGGCCGATCAGCTCGCCGATCGCGTGGGAATTATCGCCGACGGAAAGATCGTCGCTGAAGGGACTCCGGAGGCGCTCAAGCGCGAATCGGGGGCCAACCACATCGAGGTCACACTGCTTGACGGCTCCGACCCGTCCGCAGCGACCGCAGCCCTCTCCTCCCTTGGCGAGCCAATGGAGGCAACCGGTAAGC
>JBAXCW010000168.1:0-3335 GCA_037141275.1 Actinomycetes bacterium | reverse complement strand
GAGCAGGCTCAAGGCCAGCAGCTTCGCCAGCCTGAAGGTCAAGTGCGTTGGCAGCCAGGATCTCATCGCTGCGAGCAATCAGGGCATCAGCGATCGCGCGGATCGCCGCCACCCGCTGCTCACTGGTCGCAGAGGCGAGCTCGCGCGATGCGGCTTTGGCTGCGATCGCAGCCTGGGTTGCCTGTCCGGTGGCCTCAGTCATCGCCTCTAAGGATACGCGGGTTATGCCAACACGAAACGATCGCGGTGGATCGCTTCCCCCGGCGCACCGGGAAGCAGGCCCAGAACCTCAGGAGTCTTTAGACCCATCACAATCCGTAAGTCGGCAGCCGAGTAAGACGCGAGTCCCTTACCAATTGCCCTGTCGCCACACAGAACTTCAACTGCATCGCCTGCTGCGAAGTCGCCCTCAACGGAGCGAACACCAACGGGAAGGAGGCTTGTACCGCCGGCTTCCAAAGCCTTAGCCGCACCTTCGTCCACTACAACCGAGCCGGCAGCAGTCTTGGCAAAGCGGAGCCAGGCTTTGAAGGACCCGTGTCCACCCTTGCCCGCATGGAAGCGGGTACCAACGGAATCGCCAGCCGCAGCTGTCCGAAGGCTGCCCTCCGTCCGGCCTGGGGCTACAACTGTCTCAATCCCAGCAGCCGTGGCCATCTCCGCGCTGACCACCTTGGAACGCATGCCGCCTGAGCCCAGGTCGTTTGCGTGCTGGGCAATGTCAAAGCCTTCAAGTTCAGCGAAATCCCGTACATCGGTGACGAGTGCGGCGTCAGGCTGAACGCGTGGGTCTGCCTCGTGGAGTCCATCAGCATCCGTCAGTAGCACCAAGAGCCGGGCGCCCAGCAGGATCGCCACTTGCGCGGCAAGGACATCGTTGTCGCCGAAGGTGATCTCCTCAGTAGTGGTCGTGTCGTTCTCGTTAATAACTGGAACCACATGCCAAGCAAGCAGCTTGCGCAAGGTGGCCCCGACGCTCACATTGGACGCGCGCTCCTCAATGTCGTGAAGCGTCAGCAGAACTTGCGCGGCCCTGATGTCGCAGGCACCTAGCGCAGCATTCCACTCAGTAAATAGTTTGGCCTGTCCGATGGCACTCGCTGCCTGAAGTTCATCCAGCGCAGCAGGCCTGTTGCCCAAACCCAACTCAGCGACTCCGCGAGCAATCGCACCGCTTGAGACGAGCACAACCTCATCGCCGCCAGCACGGATCGCAGCCACGTCTTCGCAGACCGACTTCAGTACGTCTTCCCGCAGCAAGCCGTTTTCGTCAGCGACAATGCTCGAGCCAAGTTTTGCGACAACGATGCCCATGTCAGGCGAGATTACTCCGCGTCGAGCTCGAAAACGATGCCTGCGATTTCTACATCTTCGCCAATCTCAAAACCGCGATCCTCAAGGGCGCGCAGGACGCCAATCAGCTTCAGGCGGCGCTCAAGCTCAGCAAGGGCCTCATCATTCTCAAGGTCGAACCTTGCGACAAGCTGGTCAATGCCCTCGCCACTGACGGTCCACAAGCCCTCCTCGTCACGGTCAATGTCAAACCCGCGATTTTCAGCTGGCCGATAAATCGTTCGCCCCTCGGGAATCTCATCGCCGATGATCGGTGCGTCTGGGACTGTCCTGACAAGAAATTTGGAGAGGTCAGAAACACCCATGCTTGTAGC
Source organism: Actinomycetes bacterium (assembly GCA_037141275.1). Taxonomy (GTDB): domain Bacteria; phylum Actinomycetota; class Thermoleophilia; order Solirubrobacterales; family Solirubrobacteraceae; genus WLNJ01. Next base: position 1,668 of record JBAXCW010000168.1, on the reverse strand, counting down.
GGAACTGGTGATCATCACTGGGACATCTGGGCCCAGACGCTGCTCCCACTCCCCCTTGGCCGCGGCGGCATCATCCGGGCTGACAAGGTCCGCTTTGCTCAACGCAAGGATTCTTGGAAGCCGCGAAAGCCGCTCGTTGTGTGCGGCAAGCTCTGCCTCAACCGTTGTGTGGTTGACGATGGGATCTGACCCATCAAGCGGGGCGAGATCAAGCACGTGAACTAAGACCCGGGTGCGTTCAACGTGGGCGAGGAACTCGTCTCCAAGACCAGCTCCCTCACTAGCTCCTTCGATCAGACCTGGAATGTCGGCGATCACAAGCTGGCGCTCATCAGCCTCGATCGTTCCGAGAACTGGTTCAAGCGTCGTGAAGGGATAGTCAGCAACCTTTGGCCGGGCACGGGTCATAGAGGCGAGCAGTGAGCTCTTACCCGCGTTAGGGAGACCAACCAGCCCAACATCAGCCAGAAGCTTGAGCTGAAGGTGAAGCTCGGACTCCTCACCGGCGACCCCACGTTCACTAAAGCGAGGTGACTGCCTAGTGGCTGTCGTGAAGTGAGCGTTACCCCTGCCACCCTTGCCGCCTCGTGCAACAACGAAGCGCGTACCGGGCGAGACCATGTCGATTGTTGACCCGTCTTCAAGCGTGACAACAGTTCCAGGTGGGACATCAATCTCTAGAGAGTCGCCATCAGCTCCATGCCTGTTGGCCCCTTGTCCGTGACCGCCACGGCCTGCTGCGAAACGCCGCTTGCGCTTGAAGGCACCAAGGTCACGCAGCTGGGGATTGCAGACGAGGGTGACTTCGCCACCGCGCCCACCGTCGCCGCCATCGGGGCCCCCACGGGGAACGTGGGCCTCACGACGGAAGCTGATGCAGCCGTCGCCGCCGTCGCCAGCGTGTACATCGATTGTTGCCGAGTCCTTGAGCATCTCGCCTATCGTCCCAGCTACACGACTACCAAGGAGCGACCGAATGCCAGCCAACCGGACAATGTTGATTACAGGAGCCTCAAGTGGCATCGGTGCTGCAACCGCGCGACAGGCCGCCAAGGCTGGCTACAGGCTTGTCCTCGCTGCCCGCTCCGAGGATCAGCTTGCGGCCCTAGCTGCTGAGCTAGGTGGGCCCGAACGCGCAATCGCAGTCAGGACAGATGTGACCGAATGGGAGGAGCAGCAGGCAATGGTTGCCGCTGGGATAGAAGCCTTCGGCTCAATCGATGTTGTCTTCGCCAACGCCGGCTTCGGCGGGCCCGGTGGGTTCACCGGCTCAGACCCAGACGCCTGGAAGGCAATGGTCCTGACCAACGTCTACGGCGCTGCCCTGACCGTACGTGCAACCTTGGACCATCTGCGTGAGACCCAAGGCCACATTCTTCTGACCGGCTCAGTTGCCGGCCGGCGGGCAATCCCCGGCTCGCTCTATTCGTGCACCAAGTGGGCTGTCACAGCAATGGGGGAAGCGGTACGCGGCGAGGTCGCCGGTTCCGGAGTCCGGGTGACGCTGATCGAGCCTGGCATTGTCGCCACGCCATTCTGGGATGACGGCAAAGGACCGCTCGACAAGCCATTGACAGAAGACGATGTTGCTGGAGCCGTGCTCTGGGCCTTGTCGCAGCCAGCTCACGTAGACATCAACGAGATCCTGATGCGTCCTTCAGCCCAAGC
>JBAXCW010000167.1:0-3367 GCA_037141275.1 Actinomycetes bacterium | reverse complement strand
CGCGCGCCCTGCACCAACACCTGCCTTGTGTCCCGCAGGTAGGAAGCGAGGAATACAACAATTCCGATCTTTGCAAATTCAGTCGGCTGAAAAACAATCCCACCGGGCAGCCGCACGCCTAGGAAGGCTCCATTCGCCTGTTGGCCAAGTCCGGGAACTCGGGGGAGCAGGAGGAGGGCCAAGGAGGCGGCAGCGATCGTGTAGCGGTAGCGCTCAAGCTTGCGATAGTCGCGAAGGAAGATCAGCGTCCCCGCGAAGAAGATCAGTGCAACAACAAACCACTGGGCCTGAGCACGTGCGAGATTGGCATCAATCCGGTAGATCACTACTAGTCCAACCGACGCTAGGACAGCGACGATCGGGAACAGGTACGGGTCGGCGTGTGGCACCGTAATGCGCACAACAACGTGGCCAGCTAGACACAGCCCGAGAAACACGGCTCCGTAACTGAGGGAGACGCTGCTCAAAGAATCTGAGTTCTGGATGAACACCGCCGCGAATCCACCCACGAGGAGGAGCGAGGCCGGGACTAGAGCAAACAGCTCGCGATTACGGTCGCTCACTTGACCAGGTCACCGCGCTCGAGGCTTGCCACTAGATCGGCGGCCTCCCGCTTGGTCCTCAGTTTGTGATCCAAAAGGCGAACCTTCTGCGACGGCGTCAGAACGGTCGCTGGGACACCGCTTGTGTACCAGCGCTGATAGAGGTCCAAGCCCAGCGGTAGCTCATACGGAAGTCCCCTGTAGATGGTGACGGTCCCGCTCGAGTCGGTACCTAGGAAGAACACTGCTCGCGAGGCCTCCCAACCGGCGCCGAGTATCAGGGCCAAGAGTGCGGTCACTACAACTGCAGCCGCTAGCCCACGTCTTGACTTCCCCCCACTCGCGTCTGCCGCCGCTCCCCCAACTTGGGTCTTGTTAGCCCCAGGTAACGAGGAAGCGAATCCACCAGTCGCGGAGCCAATCCTGACGAGCAGCACAGTGATGTTGTCCCGGCCTCCAGCAGCATTGGCCTTGCTAATCAGCTCCCTAGCCGCGGTGTCGAGCGAGTCTGCTTGGGCGACTGTGGATGCGAGCGTTGCGTCGTCGACCATTCCCGTCAGGCCATCGCTGCAGAGGAGCAGAACGTCCCCCTCCTCAACGGGCTGGGTGAGGGTGTCTATCTCAACATGGGGCTCTGGGCCAAGTGCTCTTGTGATGATTGACCGCTGAGGGTGTTCTGCGGCCTCTTCCGGCGTCAGTTGACCTTGCCGGACGAGCTCATCGACGAGCGTGTGATCCCTTGTTAGCTGGGCCAAGGCGTCACCGCGAATCAGATAGGCGCGCGAATCCCCGACATGCGCAATGGAAATGGTTCCGTCCCCAACGAGCGCCGCTGTAACCGTGGTCCCCATACCGCGACGACCCTCATCGGATGCGGCCTCAGTGTTGATCCGTCGGTTGGCCTGCGCAACGACCGTAGCGAGCTGCTCCTCTGAGTTGTCACCTGATGGCAACCCGCGGGTGAACTCCTCAACAGCAGCCCTTGAGGCAACCTCGCCAGCGCTCGCACCACCCATCCCGTCAGCGACCACAAACAGAGGTGACCTGACTAGAAACGAGTCCTCGTTGGCATCGCGAACCCTTCCCGTGTCGCTGCGCTCAGCGTGCTCGACAACCCGCAGAGTCATGGCTGGAACCTAAATTCACTGTCGCCGATGCGGATTCGGTCACCCGCGTGAAGAGGAGTAGGTCCTTCTAACTGTCCGTCGTTGAGCCATGTGCCGTTCGTTGAACCCAGGTCCTCGAGTACCAACGTGGCCCCTTGTCGGACAATCCGTGCATGGCGGCTAGACGCGAACTGGTCTTCCAGGCGAATCTCAACGTCTCCTCGGCCCAATGTGGCTCCTGGCCCAATGTCATACGTCCACCCAGTTTCATGTCCCGGCGCGGAGACCACCGCTAGATGCGCGTCGCTTCCAGCCGACGCGACGGCCATCGAGTCAACGGCTGCATGCAGCCCGGTTGCGTCCGGGTCGATTGCGGCGGCAGGCCGGCCCGCCTGTGCGACGTCCCTGAGGGCGCTCGTCGCAACCCAGAATAGGAACACGTAAAGGACGGCCAGGAAGCCGACCTGTAGAGCCAGAGATACCGGTTCGAGCATCTCTCAACCCGCCTTGAATACCAGTTCGGTGTGGCCCATTCGGAGCAGGTCGCCTGTAGTCAGACTCGTCGGGCCAGCGATCCTTGCACCGTTCACGTCCACTCCATTGGTTGAGCCAAGATCTTCTACCGTCCAGCCGGCTCCGCTCAGCCGGAGTCTGGCGTGCTCCCTAGAAGCGTTCGGGTCCTCCAGAACGACGTCGCATGACCTGCTCCTCCCGAGCACCGTGCCGCTGGGGTCAAGTTCAATCAGATGGCCGGCGGCCGTCAGGGTCGCTCCTTGGGCAGCAGGGGCCGCGGCTCCTGGCAGTGGTGGCGTCGGCACTGGGACAGGGGCGGCGACCGGTGGTGGTGTGAACGCTGCAGGCGGCGGGGTCACCCGAGGTGGGACTGGTGCAATCGGCGCCGGGGAGCGCTCCTGTCGATCTCGTCGGCGCTCACCGAGGGCCTCCCTGTCCACAGGGGTCGTCTTGATTCCGAACTCTCCAAGCCCCAAGGCTGAATCGCGTGCGATCGTGATTACAGGAGTCTCGCTCAGGACCAACTCTTCACGACGAGCGTGTTCGAGCAAGTACGAAGACAGCTCCTCCTTGAGCTCGACCTCATGCGGGGCGAACCGGTCGTAATCCTCGTCGCCCAGAAAGACCGTGTACGAAGTTGGTGCGTAAACCCTCGAAACCAGAGGCGCTCTGTTGGCGTCCATCTCTCTCGTCAAACGCCTAGCAATCTCAACCGGGCGGACCTCTGACCTGAAGGCGCGCGAAAACGTCCCCTCGACGAGGCCTGCGATCCTGCTCTCAAGAGTTCTCAGAACGCTCATCAGATACCACGCAACCTTTTGATCATGGTACGAGGTCCGTCGTCATCGTCTGGAGAATCGAAAACCGAAAGCCCTCTGAGGGCAACTACTATGGCGGCTCCGGCCAGTGCGCCGGCAAGCACTCCGCGCGACAGCCCCCCTGTAACTGTTGCTGTCGCCAGACCAATCACTCCGGCCCAAATCGCACCGCAGACGGCATCAGTAACCGCGTTCTGGCCTCTCACCACAAGCGGCAGCACGAGTGCGCCCACGCCCCAAACCCCGGCCACGGCTGGAAGTGGTCCCTGAATCAGTGGAACCAGTCCATGCGTCACTGCCCCGGCTGGATCCTGAGCCCAGACCGCAGCAGCATCAGCCTTGCCTGGTGGGCCTCCCAGCAACGTGCGGTTGAGGAGAAGCTCTGCGC
>JBAXCW010000166.1:0-3371 GCA_037141275.1 Actinomycetes bacterium | reverse complement strand
CGGGGTCTACATCGTCAGTGACAAGGCGCTCTACCACTTCGACACAGCCGGCGACACCGTCCATCAGGTTTGGAGGAGCGCGAACTACAGCAACACTGGCCTCACCAAGCCAGGTCAGGTTGATGCCGGTTCAGGCACAACACCAACCATGTTGCCTGGTGGCTTGGTCGCGATTACCGACAACGCTGACCCGATGAATGTTGTCGTCTACAAAGCCTCAACCGGTGTTCAGACCTGCAAGGTCCCAGTCTTCACAAAGGGCGCCGGCTCCACCGAGAACTCACTGATCGGCGCCGGAACAGCGACCTCATCAATGCTGATCGTTGAGAACAACTACGGCTATGTCAACCCTTACTACGTTGCCTCAGGCGGCACGACCAAGCCCGGCTTCACGCGTATTGATGTGACCAAGGCTGGCAAGACCTGCAAGGTCAAGTGGAAGAACACAGTTGACAGCGCGCCAACCGTTGTACCCAAGCTCTCCGTCACCAACGGCCTTCTCTACGCCTTCACAAAGGCCAAGACGACGAACCACTCAGACGCATGGTTCTGGACGGCGATTGATGCCTCAACTGGCAAGAAGGTCTGGAGCAAGCTCTCCGGCCTTGGCATCCTCAACTTCAATAACAACTACGCTGGGATTCACATTGGTCCCGACGGCTCGCTGTTCCTTGGTCTGATCGGCGGCGTCGCAACGCTTCGCGACGGCGCCTAAGCATCACCAAGCGCCTCCTCCTCACAGCAGCTCTCGCGTCCGTCCTCTTCGCAGTGGCCCCAGCTAGCGCGATGGCGATGCAAATCTTCGTGAGGACTCCAACAGGCGCGATGATCATTCTTGATGTGGATTCAAGCGACACGCTCGTGGATGTAAAGGCCAAGATCCAAAACAAAACGGCCATTCCTCCCGCCGAGCAGATCCTCATTTATAACTTGACAGAGCTAGAAGAAGGCCGTTCGCTTGCCGATTACAACATCAGCAATGGTGTAACTCTGCAACTGCGCCGGAGAAACCTGACGGGCCCGTGGCAGATTTTCGTAAAGCCATTGTTCGGCAGGACGCTCACCATTCCGGTTGAGGCGAGCGATGCCATCGAGAATGTAAAACAAAAGATCCAAGATCTTGTTGGTCTTCCGCCTGAGCTGCAGCGTCTCATCTATATCGGCAGGCAACTGGACGACGGCCGCACTCTTCAGGACTACAACATCCAGCGGGACGCGACGCTCTACGTCGCTTCGAACCGGCTTTACCTCCCAGTCCAGTTCTCCGCCCCGCCCGTCATAAAACGAGTAAAGGGAAGGCAAGCAGCTTGGCGAGTCACACTTGCCGCCAATACTGATTGGATCTGGCCAAGCGACGGGGAGCTGATCTATGTCGACGCCCGCTCTGGAGCAGCAGCGCTGACAGTCCAGCTCTCAACCTCACTGGCGGCACCATCCGATATGCAACCCATACCAACAGTCGCGTCATACGCCAACGGGATCGCCAGCTACTCAACAACCGTTATCTGGAAGTCCAAGCTCCAGCCACGCTGGGTTCGGATCGGCTCCAAGGTAGGTAAGTGGACCACCTGGTCGGCAATCCTGCCCGCGCCTGTAGCCGGCTAGAGCTTCTTGGGTGGTAGCGGGATGAACCCGCTTGTGCGACGGATGTATTCGTCGTAGCCGGGGCGGCGTTTAGCCATCCCCTTCTCAAGCAATGCCTTACCTGAGACCCGGACGAGCATGAAGTTGATCAGCGCTGGACCGACCAAGGCCCACCAAGCACCGGCTGATGCGGCGATCAGACCAATGCCCCACCAGACGCAGGCATCACCAAAGTAATTGGGGTGGCGCGTGTAGCGCCACAGGCCGCGGTTCATGACCTCGCCCTTGCTAAACGGGTCGCGCTTGAAGCGGTCCAGCTGCCAGTCCCCAACCGTCTCAAAGAACAGGCCTGCTGCGAACAGCACCACGCCTAGGAAGTCCAGCCAGGAATCTGGGTGGGCATGTGAAACGACGACCGCAAGAACTGGCAGGCAGACGATCCACATGATCACCCCTTGAAGCCAGAACACGACAAACAGGCTGCGGATTGGCCAAGCGTCACCGGCCTTGGCGCGCATCGCGACATAACGGGGGTCCTCACCCTTGCCCATGTTGCGACGGCCCAGATGCCAGGTCAGACGCAGTCCCCAAACTGTGACCATTGGCAGCACAAGCCACTGGCTCCCAGTGCGAGGGCCGGTCAGGGCGAGCGCAGTCCATCCCAAGACCACAAAGCCGGCGCCCCACCAGATGTCAACGATGGAACTGTCCTCCAATGCGAGGCTGATCGCCCACAGCCCCGTCATTACAACAAGGCTTGCCCCAAGGCAGAAGAGGATCGCTGCAGTGCTCGTCAAACGGTTACGGCCTCAGGAACTGTGAACGATGGAACGACCCCACCGGCCTCAATAGCCGCAACCGCGTTGCCAACCCAGCGGTCAATCGCAATCCATGTGTCGTCAAGCCAGTCGGCCGCGGCTGGGCCAGCCGGAATGGACGCCCTTGGCACGCGGACGATCTGCACGACGATCCGCGTGTCAACCAAGCCACCGTCGATTACGTCCTTGATGCCACGCATTCCCTCAAGGCCAGCGTGGACGACAAGGACCACATCAACCTCCGGGGCGGCATCAAGCAAGGCGAGCGGTCCACCGTGGCGTGGCGGCAAGCAGTACTTCAGTACCGACATCTTCTCCGCACGCTCAGGCCGATTCTTGCCAATCGCCTTCAGCGCCTTCAGCCGTCGCTTGTCGGAGACACGCGTGCCTTCAGGGTAGATCAGCGCCCCTTGCCGTTCGCTGAAGTTGCTGGTCAGGGCACGGACGCGGTCGATTTCCCTTGGATCACCCGAGTCGCGATTGACGAAATGGTTTGTAAGTCGGCGGCCGGCGATGTCAAAGCATGGGTCCGCGAGTAGCTCGCGCTTGAGGACATAGTTGAGCTCGATTCTCAGCGGACGGCTGATCGTCACGGCTGAGAGAACGTTGTCGACAATGCTCGAGTGGCGGATGAACTCGATGTACGGACCCGGCGTGGCGTTCTCGCGGCCTTCAACCTCGATCTTGATTCGGAACGCCTTAACGGCCACCCACATCATCCAGCCGGCCCAAGCCTGCTGAACCCAGAAGGCTGAACCCCGCAAGATCCGCTGGTTACGGCCACCAAGGCTGACAATCCAAGTCACGAGCAGGGCGATCATCCCTACGAACTCAGCGATCAGATACCCCTCGCTGAACACGATCACTCGGATGAACACGGCGGGCTTCTTCTTGACGGTCATCCAGTACATGTCGGCGACTGCGGCAACAAGGAGTACTACTGGCAACAGGGCCGTCACAACAACGAAG
>JBAXCW010000165.1:0-3400 GCA_037141275.1 Actinomycetes bacterium | reverse complement strand
CTACGGGTGCGGCCCCGGTACCGGTGCCTCCACCTGCACCAACAGCAACGAAGACCATGTCAGCGCCACGGATGGCAGCCTTGATCGTGTCATGGTCATCCATTGCCGCCCGGCGTCCGACCTCAGGGTCAGAGCCTGATCCAAGGCCGCGCGTAACCTCTTCACCGATGTGAAGCGTGCGGGTAGCTGTGGACTTCTGAAGTGATTGAACATCGGTGTTGATCGCGATGAACTCGACGCCGGCAACGTTGGCCTCAACCATGCGGTCGACCGCGTTGACGCCTGCTCCACCAACACCAACAACAAGGATCAGTGGCTGACCATTGTTGAGGTCGGCCGCCGTAGGCTCAGGATGGTGGACTGGCTGCGCCTGTACGGGAGCCGGCGCTGCAGCCTGTGGTTGCTCAACGCGCTGCTGCGCGATCTGCTCATCAGCTGCTCGGGCAGGGGCTGGAGCTGCTGGATCATTCTCAGTACTACGGAAGAGTGAGGCCAGAGGACCTTCACGCATGCTGGCGCGCTTTCTATTGGACATCTGCCATGACCTCCTGAGCGAGGTCGCGGTAGCACTTGGCCGCCGCGCCCTTCGGTTCGTATTTCATAATTGACATACCTTGGACTGGTGCCTCAGCAAATCGGACTGTTCGGTTGATCCTGGAACGGAAGACACGCCCTTGGAAGTTCTCCTCCAGAAGCTCGATTGCCTCTTGGGCGTGGAGCGTGCGTGTGTCGACCATGGTCGGAACGATGCCCTGGATCTGAACATTCGGGTTGAGGTTCTCGCGAACCATCTCAAGCGTGTTCTCAAGCTGAAGGAGCCCTCTCATCGAGAGGTACTCGCACTGAACAGGCACGATCACGCGGTGTGCTGCAGTGAACGCGTTGATGGTCAGGAGGCCAAGGCTTGGAGGCGTGTCAATGAAGACAAAGTCGTAGTCGTCCTTGACGGGGATCAGTGCGCGCTGAAGTGCGCGCTCGCGGCCAATGGTTGATGAGAGTGCGAGCTCTGCGCCAGCAACATCAATCGATGACACGGCGACATCAATCTCACACTTCTGAATGATCTGCTTGATCGGAATCTGCCCCAAGAGAACGTTGTACATGGACTCGGGAAGATCGTCTTCAATGCCCTGGCTCACAGTCAGGTTTGCCTGAGGGTCAAGGTCAATGCAGAGGACACGGTGCCCAGCCTCGGCGAATGCAACGGCAAGGTTGAGCGTTGTCGTGGTCTTGGCGACTCCACCCTTTTGGTTAGCGAGCACGTAGACGCGCATGTCACCAAGAGGTGCCTGAGCCGGAACCAGCGCAGGAGGTGCTACCGGAGCAGCCGCAGGAGCGGGAGCAGGAGCAGCCGTTGAGAGCATCGAGGAGGCCGACATGCGAGCAGCGCCTTCCTCAGGAGCTGTAGCGGTCGCTTCAACAGGTGCTGAGAGATCAGCCTGTGGAGCAGGGACAGTCGACTCGACAGACGGAAGTTCTTCCGTAGTCACAGGAGCCTGGTTGGCATCGGGTTGAGTCATCGCCTCTTCCACCGTTCGGGAGTTTTCGCCGTGGTTATCCACTAGGCGTGAGTATTCGCCCGAATTGGCAGGATTCCTTCCTGCCCCTCTTCGAAAGAGCCGACGTGCCACTGGGTGACTAGGCTAGCGAGCGACGTGGTCGGAAACAAAAAGAACCAGAGCGCCGCGAGCGGAGACGCCCCGAACGGCGCAATTGCCCTGCTCCTGCGGGAATCCAAGGTCTGCGTGGTCGCGGGCCCAGGCGGCGTTGGTAAGACAACCGTGTCGGCTTCCATCGCCCTTGAGATGGCTCGGTCAGGTTTGCGAGTTGCCGTGGTCACAATCGACCCGGCAAAGAGATTGGCGTCAGCCCTCGGACTCGAAAGTCTTGCCAACTCACCCCGCCGCGTTGAAGACAAACGCCTCCTCAAGGGCGGAGTTGAGGTCAAGGCCGGCGGCGAACTCTGGGCCATGGCACTAGACCCCAAGCGGACCTTTGATGATCTGATCACGCGGCTCTCCCCCGACGCAGCAAGTCTTCAGCAGGTTTTGGATAACCGCATCTACAAGGAGCTCTCAGGGGCCGTCGCCGGCGCTCAGGAGTTCACTGCCGTGGCAAAGCTCTACGAACTCTCGACTGAGGGTGACTACGACCTGATCGTCTTGGACACTCCCCCATCCCGTAACGCGCTCGATTTCCTCGACGCTCCGGCGCGACTCTCACGATTCTTTGACGGGCGGGCAATGCAGGTAGTGATGAAGCCAGCAAGCCTAGGTCTGCGGATCGCAGGCAGCGGGACGGGCATCGTAATGGGCTTACTCAAGCGTGTCACTGGCGTGGACCTGTTCTCAGACCTAGCTGAGTTCTTTGCCGCCATCAGCGGAATGGTCGACGGGTTCACGGAGCGTGCGCGCGGAGTAGCCAAGTTGCTCGCCGACGACGGCACTGTCTTCCTGATCGTCACAACAGCAGAAGAGACACCAATGGCCGAGGCAAAGTACCTCGCCGACCGGCTCGCTGAAGACGGGCGTCCCCTGAGTGCGCTGATTGTCAATCAGGTCAGGCCCCAGCCAGGCGTCAAACGCAAGTCCGTGCGAGCCAAAGCCGTTCGCGAAGCCCTTGGTGATGACCTCTCAAACCGACTTGCCAGCGCGATCGACGATGCCCGTGACGCCGCCGAGCAGGACAGAGCCGGCCTCGAGGCGATCACCAAGTCGCTCAAACCCGTCCGGCTTGCCGTAGTCGAGCGGCTACATGGAGAGGTACATGATGTTGCTGGGCTGGCCAGGATGGCCGGCGAGCTGTTCCCCGAGACCGTTTAGGCGTTCAGGTCAAGCAGCAAGCGGGTCAGCGCCGTCGCCGAACCCGAGGCGTCGCTTCTTGACCGGCTGTTCAATCCCCGCGGATTGAGCGAGGATCATGTCCGCGAGCGTTACAAGGTCACTGTCCAAGTGTTGGCAGATCACATCCTTGAGCAGCGCCCGCAGGTGCATTTCCATCTCGATACAAAGCTGCTCGGCCTGAGTCTCGCGGTTGGCCAAGCCAGCAACAATCGTCCGTTCAAGCCCGGCTGCTCGAGCCACGCGCTCCGCAAGGCGAGCACGGTCGTTTGGTTCCGCACAGAGCGCGGCGAGGCGATCGGTCAGATGGCCGCTCATTGGCCCTTCCGGCTCAAGCAACGCGCGCAGGGCAAGCAGATGGTCGCTAAGACCATCTAGGTAGTGCATCCGGTCACAGCCAAACTCATGGCGGCGCAGCGCCCAGGCGATCTCACCGCCCCTTGGCCAACGGTTGGCAACAAGCCTGCAGAAGCTCTCAAGTTCGTGCTCTTGGCGTGTCTCAATCGCGAGGATTCCTCTGGCCGACCCTGAGCCCTCAAGGCCCATTACCTGCCAAGGGC
>JBAXCW010000164.1:0-3451 GCA_037141275.1 Actinomycetes bacterium | reverse complement strand
CTCCTTCAGTGTCATAACATTCTCAACAGTCGCGGGGTTAGCCCACATCAGACCGTTCATGGCCGGGGCAAGCACGACGGGGCAGGTCGCAGCTAGGGCGCTGGTAGAGACCAAATCGTCAGCTGATCCTGACGCAAGCCTTGAGAGTGTGTTCGCCGTAGCGGGAGCAACCACATAGACATCAGCCCTCTCAATCAGCGCAAGGTGACTAATGGGGGTATGTGAGCCAGGCTCCTCACCCGGCCAGGCGCCTTTAGCCGGGTCGTCTTCAAACTCGGAGGCAAGGACAGGAGCGCCAGTGATGGCCGCAAAAGACGCGCGTCCCACAAAGCGAAGGCTTGCGGGAGTCTGGATCACACGAACAGAGTGCCCGGCTTTGACAGCAAGCCGGGCTAGCTCTACGGCCTTGTAGGCGGCTATCCCGCCTGGAACTCCAAGAAGGATCCGCATATGGCTGGGATCCTCAGACGAGATCCCGAAGTCGACTCTTTACTCGTCAGCCTTCGGCTTCTCGACGAGAAGCTTGCCTTGGGCAATTTCTTCGAGAGCGATGGTCAACTGGTTGTGCGATGAGGTCTGCACCATTGGCGGTACATACTCTTCGTAGCTTCCTTCGCCAAGCGCGTGGTAGTACGCGTTGATCTGGCGGGCGCGCTTTGCAGCGGCAATAACGAGGGCATAATTGCTCTCGACGTTCTCATGAAGTTTGTCCATGCGGGGGTTAATCATCTGTTCTCCAGTCGGTTCTTGGGGTCAGTCTAGCCGGGAGCGGACCTGAGTGACCAGCTCCGCAGTTGCGCGTGCGACATCGTCGTTCACAATGACGGTGTCAAATTCGTCTCGGAGCGTCAGTTCACGCTCCGCCTCAGCCAGCCGAACAGCGATCTGCTCGGGGTCGTCAGTGCCTCTGCCTTCAAGGCGCTTCCTCAGCTCAGCTGAGTTTGGCGGTGCGATGAAAATGAGGATCGCATCGGGGTCGCGGTCGCGGATCTGCTCCGCCCCGCGGGTCTCAATCTCGAGTACCACGGCCTTCGCTCCGTCGGACCGAGCCTCAACCTCGGAGCGGAGAGTTCCGTAAAGGTTCCCCGCGTATTCCGCGCTCTCCAGAAAGTCGTCACTGTCTCGCCGCTGTTCGAATTCGACTCGCGTCAGGAAGTGATACTCGGTCCCGTCGGTTTCACCCTGTCTAGGAAGACGCGTGGTTGCGGAAATCGATTCGGGAAGCGAGAGTTCAGAAAGTAGGCCCCGCTTGAGTGTTCCCTTCCCTACTCCGGAAGGCCCGGTGATGACCACCAGACGCGCCACCGCAGCAGCCTCTACCTAGAAAGAAGTGAGACCAGCTCGCGGCGCTGGCGATCTGAGAGACCGCCGACCGTCTTGCTGGGAGAGATACGGCATTGAACAAGAGCCTTGTTCGCCTTGACGCGTCCCACCTTCGGAACCGCGAGGAGAAGGTCGAGCACCTTGGCTGTCATCAGCCACTCTGGTGGAGCGTCGAGCTGCTGGTAGACCTTGACCCGTCCGGCCTTGAGGTCACGCTTAAGTCGCGCACGCTTTCCGCGAATCTCGTTAGCAAGAGCGAGTGCATCCATCCGCTGAATCCGGGACCGGCCTGGGGTATCAATCTGGGTGCCGATGTCGCGAGAGGAAGTCATGCCGGGGGAATCCTACATACCCGGAGCGTTCATGCAGGGTGACGTCCTCAGCGTTGTCTGAGCGCGGCTAGTTCACCGGCGATCCTCGACCCTGCCATGGGGTCTGTGAAGCTCGCTGTTCCGACGCCAACAAGCGTGGCTCCTACTGCCAGAAACTCATTGGCACTCTCTCCGCTATCAACCCCTCCCATCCCAATGATTGGGATGGAGACGGCTGCCGACACGGAGGCGGTTTGGGCGAGTGCAACTGCCCGCACGCCCGGTCCTGAGACACCACCGGTTCCCCCTCCGAGCCAAGGCTCCAAGGTTGCTGGATCCAGAGCGAGTCCTCTGAGCGTGTTGATCATTGAGATCGCGTCAGCGCCTGCCTCCGACGCGGCAATAGCGACAGCGGCGGGGTCAGTTGCGTTGGGAGTGAGCTTCACAATCAGCGGCAAAGTTGTGAGGCCTCGGACCGCATCAACCGTGCGTGCGCACTCATCGGGATCGGACCCAATGATCGTCCCGGTCTCAACATTTGGGCATGAGACGTTGAGCTCTATGGCGGCCACATCCTCAAGTCCAGTGACTACCCCAACTAGCTTGAGTAGTTCGTCGGTATCGAAACCCATCACGTTGACAATCAGCGGAACGGGAAGCGTTCGAAGCTCCGGGTAGTCCTCCTCTAGCCACCGGTCAATGCCCTTGTTGGGAAGACCGATGGAGTTGATCAGGCTTGTGGGCGCTTCCCACAGCCGGGGCGGGCGGTTGCCCTGTCTAGCAGCGACGGTGATTGTCTTTGTCACGTGAGCGCTGAAGGGAAAGTCCGTGAAGGCCACCTCGCCGAACGTCCGGCGCGCTGCCAACGGGTCAAAGGTGCCTGAGGCATTCACAACCTCGTGGGCCAGTTCGACCCCGCAGAAGTTGACGCTCATTGTGCGTCCACCCGTCCTGTGCTGCTGATGCCGGCGAGCACTGAACCGCTGAGCACCGGACCGTCTACACAGAGCCGAACGATTCCATCCTTTGTCTCAACTGCACAGCCGAAGCAGGCGCCAAACCCGCAGGCCATGGGTGCCTCCATTGCGAACCACGCCGGGGTACGAGTTTCATCGCACAGTGCACGAACAGCCTCCAACATGAGAGGCGGGCCACACGCATAGACCGTTCTTGGGCCCGCGTCGAGGGCTCGAGTGAGAGGAGCGATCACAGTCCCCTGCTCACCGACCGAACCGTCATCTGTTGACACGCTCGCATTTGGCCAGTCTCGGGCCGCGTCTGCGAACTCAGCGTTCCTGAAGCCGAGAATCAGGTCATGTTCAACTCCGTCTAACTCAAGCCGCTGACTGAGGGCGAGAATCGGCGCTAGCCCAATTCCACCAGCTACTAGGCAGGGCTTTGTCTCAGCCGACGAGCCCACCTCTGGAAATCCATTGCCCAAGGGTCCAACAAGGTCAAGTTGATCCCCAGATTTCAAGGACGAGAGTCTGTGCGTCCCAGGACCCACTCCGTCGACCAGAAATTCAATGCCACCAGATCCGTCGGTCGACAGGAAGCTGATTGCTCGGCCCAACCATGGCCGGCCTCCGGTCTCCCCTCCCCAACCAACCGTGGCACTGAGCATGTGAAACTGACCCGGTCGGACTAATGGCGCAGCATCATCCTGAACCTTGATCACTTGGTAGAGGCCAAGCGAACGTGTCTCGACTATTGACACCGACCTGCGCCCAAATGGGGCGATCGGCCGAGAGTCGCTCAACGGGCAGCCTCGGCATGCATCTCTTGAAGCGCGATCACCTCTGGGGCCGCCGACCGAG
>JBAXCW010000163.1:0-3469 GCA_037141275.1 Actinomycetes bacterium | reverse complement strand
CGCGCTGTATGCGCTCGGTCAGCGCGAAGGCCGAGCCGCCGGCTCCCTGCTGATCATGACCGGCACAGAGCTAGAACCGCTCACGGAACACAAGCTAAACGCCGCTGTTGAGGTCGCAGGCCGCACAGCTGCACGCCTGCTCCAACTCTGACGAGCCTACTTAGCCCTTCTTGGCAGCAGGCTTCTTAGCAGCGGGCTTCTTAGCAGCGGGCTTCTTAGCAGCGGGCTTCTTAGCAGCAGGCTTCTTGGCGGCAGGCTTTTGTCCGGCAACGGCCTTCTCTATTGCAGCAAGGCGATCGTCTAGTCCCCCAAGGCCCTCGGTACCAAGCAGTGACTCCAGCCGATCCAGCGCGTCCTCGACGCCCTCCAGACGTTGCCCCACCGACCGGACTCGCCGCGTCAGCCGTGAAAGGTCTGCTGCCGAGGGCAAGTTCAACGCGCCCATGGCGGCTTCCTGGGCTTGGCTGGCCCGTTCACGGGCTTCAAAGGCGCGACCGAGCGCACCGGTGAACACAGGGTTTTCGAGCAGGTCGCCTACGACCTTTCCGATTGCTTCCTCCCCGGAGCGCTGAATCCGCTCGCGAATGCCTTCGTCAGTCGTCTCTTCGCTCATCTTTGATCTGGCTCCCACTGGATTTGGTCTGGCGCCCCGATCAGGGCACACCCGACGATAGCTCAGTGACGCACAAGCAGGATGCTGTGACTGAGCTTGTTAACGCCATGTTTCTTCCCATCCCAACTGACGGCCTAACCACTCCGGACTTGGTACCTTCCTCTATGTGGACAATCCTCCGAGGTTTGTCCCGGAGAACTTCGAATTCCTGTGAACAAGACCCCAAATAGAAAACTCAAAGCCGCCGGAGTGAGCCTCGGGACCATGCTGATGGTCACCTTGATGCTTGCCGTGCCCGCCGCAGCTGACCGGAACATCAAGATCATCCTCAGGGGCACCTCTGGTGAGCAGATCACGCGTTTCATAACCGTTGATGACACCGAGCCAATCGATGCACTCTCCCTTGCCACCAAGTTTGCAATCACCGATGAGATCGTCTCCATCACCGACGTAACCCCACCTCCAGTTCCGAAGCCGAAGCCCAAGCCAAAGCCCCATAAGCCCGCAGTCAAGGCGCCCAAGCCTAAGCCAAGGCACGCCAAGCGGAAGGCACCGATTGTCACCATTGGCCTCCCTGGACTGACCCCCCTCGGTACTCCGGGAGAGTTGATCTCCCAATTCAGCATTCCGCCCTTCCTCCTTCCGATCTACCAGGCAGCAGGCATCGAATACGGGATTCCATGGCAGGTCCTCGCCGCGATCAACTCGGTCGAGACCGACTACGGTCGCAACCTCTCAACATCATCCGCTGGCGCAGTCGGCTGGATGCAGTTCATGCCCGCGACATGGAAGACCTACGGAGTCGACGCCAGCGGCGACGGCAAGGCCGATCCCTATAACCCGGCTGACGCAATCTTCGCCGCTGCTAGGTACCTGAAGGCCTCAGGCGGGACCTCGGACATCAAGGCGTCCATCTTCTCCTACAACCATGCCGGCTGGTACGTCAACGACGTGATTCACCGCGCCCGCATGCTCGCTGGTCTACCTGACCAGCTCGTTGGCTCACTGACGGCGCTCGCGGAGGCCATGTACCCAGTTGACGGCACCGTTACTTCTAGCGCTACGACCGCAAGCACCGGCCCAGCTACCTCGGTCCACATAACCGGGAAGCCTGGCGCAGCCGTTGTGGCAGCTGCCGATGGAAAGATCGTGCGGATCGGGCAGTCAGCCAAGGTTGGTCGCTACATCATTCTCCGCGACGCATTCGGAAACACCTTCACCTACTCGGGACTCGGGACAATCTCACGGAGATATGTGACTCGCAAGGAAATTGCAATCACTCCACGGCAACTCTCCAAGGAACTTCGCCTCAGCCTCCATGGTGAGCCCACTGCGGGTGAGGCCGCCACGGCCGGGGCCGCATCGATTCTGGACGCATCGCAGCAGCGCCGTCGACTCTTCGCAAACCCATCTCGGCCAAAGGCGTACAAGGCCGGCGGGGAACGTCAGCTTGCTGAAGCAGCAGGTCCGGCAAACCTCGGCGACTGGTTCACGGTGCCTGTCAACATTCCGCGGCGCGAGGCTGTCATCAGGACACTTAAGGCTGGCTCCACTGTTATTGGCGGCACGATCATCGGGCGAGTCAACTCCCCGTCGGACTCCAGCACTGGGTCAATCAACTTTGCAATCCGCCCAGCCGGTAAGAACGCTCCTGAGATCGACCCGACGCCGATTCTCGCGGGCTGGAAGCTCCTCGCGGCGAGTACTAACGGCGGGGCAGGCCTCCACTTCGCGGCCCTTGGCTCCGGCTCCCCCACCCTCGGTCAGGTGCTGCTGATGGGCAAGAGCGCCCTAGGCCACAAGGTCCTTACTGATCCACGCATCACGATCTACGAGTGTGGTCGCGCCGACATCGAAGCGGGTGCTATCGACCGCCGCGTCCTTGCGACCCTCGAATACTTCGCCGACAATGGGATGAACCCCACCGTCAGCTCACTCCACTGCGGCCACCCTTACCTCGCTAAGTCAGGGCATGTCTCAGAGCATTCCGCTGGCTCTGCTGTTGACGTAGCTGCCATCAACGGGACTCCTATTCTTGGCCATCAAGGCGCCGGCTCTATTACCGACCGTGCGGTACGACTCCTGCTTGCACTTCAGGGAGCAATGCATCCCCACCAGATCATCACTCTGATGCAGTACGCCGGAACGGATAACACGCTGGCTCTCGCCGATCATGATGACCACATTCACATTGGTTTCCACCCCGATGGCAGCACCGGGCTGCTGACATCCGCTGGCAGGGAGATCAACTCCCAGCAGTGGTCGACACTGATCGGGCGCCTGCGCCGAGTCGGAAACCCACGCGTAACCAGTGGGGCATCACGGTTCGCGACGCGGAGCAACAGCCGCGGCTGACTCAATCCCGCAGCGGGCGTTCGGATTCGTCCAGTTCGACTTCGCCGGTCCGCATGGACTACCCGAAGGTCGTTGGGTAGTTCGCGAGCCGGACATCGAAGTCCCGTCGCATGTCCTGATTGTCGAGCAGCTTGCAGCACCCGCAAAGCTGCGGCGAAAGAAGGTTGAGCAAGCCCCTGACCCAGCTGAGCTGCAGATCACCCGGGTGACCGTGATCGACACTGTCTCCGAATCACAAGAGACACCCCCGGGTGCAGTTGCCAGCGCTAAAGGAGTTGTTGAGCGGGCCCTAACCCTCGCGGCGCTTGCATCCCCATCGAGCCCAGGCTCCATTGAGCTTCCATCGCCAGTTGGCATCCGAACCGGCTTTGGATCTGGGGTTGAGGTGGCCGACAGCACGTGGTCCCAAGTCCTTGAGGTTCCCCTGACCGCCGCGAGCCGCCGCAGACGCCGCGCCTCCCAACCAGACGAGGAGAGCTTCTCGGCCCTGCTTGGCGGTCG
>JBAXCW010000162.1:0-3470 GCA_037141275.1 Actinomycetes bacterium | reverse complement strand
GGGCACACTGGAGGCATTCGAAGAATCGTTCGACGCGCTCCAGATTGAGGACGGTGAGATGTCTTCACCCGATGGACTAGGCCTAGGGACCGACCCTGAGGGCACCAGATGCTGAATTGTTCCCAATGCCATGACAACTGAGCCCGACAACCAACCCAACGCCTTGGCCGCCTTCGCCGCGCGGCTCGCTCAACTCGGCGTTGAACACGCTGTGCTGTCCCCCGGTTCACGATCAGCCCCACTGATCCTTGCACTGGCAAACACGGCAGGACTCAAGCCGTGGTCATTGATTGACGAGAGGGAAGCGGGCTTCTTTGCACTCGGGGTAGGTAAGGCAACCAACATCCCTGCCCTGGTGGCGTGCACGTCCGGAACAGCAGCAGCGGAGCTAGCCCCAGCTGTGCACGAGGCCGCGGAGGCCCGAACCCCATTGATCGTCCTTACTGCGGACAGACCCCCTGATCTGAGGGCCGCCGGGGAGAACCAGACCATTGATCAGGTTGGGGTCTATGGGTCAGCCGCACCGACAGTCCAGGGCCCTCCATTCACCTCGGAGGCCGCGACTAGTTGGATTAGGCTCGCCGACGAGGTGTTCGCGGCGGCGACAGGAACAAGCCCCGGACCCGTCCACGTCAACGTTCCCCTCTGGGAACCCCTCGCCCAATCCGCGAACCCAGCGGTAGTTGCTGCTGCGCTCGAGTCAGCGTCAGTGAACATGGCAGGCAGGGAGACACACGGCGCAGTCCCGTCGGGCGTCCTGGCCTTGCTTGCGGAATCCAACCGACCGCTCGCTATCTGCGGACGCGACGAACGAGGCCAAGGCGCCGAGGTGGCGACATGGTGCGCAAAGGCTGAAATACCGATGATTGCCGACCCGCTCGCCCAGAGCAACCGAGGGACCACCACCACCACCGTTACTGCCTGGGACGCCCTGGTCCGCGACGAGGCGTGGCGCGCAGGCCAAGCCCCAGACTTGGTCCTGCGGACGGGTGACCTACCCACCTCAAAGCCGCTTAGGGCTTGGCTGGCACAACTCGCAGCGACCGGTGTACCGGTCGTTCACTTTGACCCAGAGCGCAGTCTCCGGGATCCAATCTCAGCTACCAGCACGAGGGTGCCTGCCCCGGTCACGGACATCGACCCTTCCCATCTCGGTGCATGCGAGGCAAGCTGGCTTGACAGCTGGCTAGAGAGCGGTTCTCGCGCAACGAAGGCCATCGACACCCTCCTTGGATCCGCTGACAGCAAGACTCTCAGCGAACCCGGAGTGATCCGGGCTTCGTGCCAGACCCTTCAGGGAGACACAACACTCATGATTGCCGCCTCAATGCCAGTCCGTGACCTCGAGACGTTCCACCTAGGCAAGACAGGCCCGGTGTGCGTGGCTAACCGCGGTGCAAACGGAATAGACGGAACGATCGCTACAGCAGCTGGCTACGCAGCCGCAACCCAGGCTCCCACCGTCCTGATCTGCGGTGATGTGACCTTCGCTCATGACGTGGCTGGACTGGCCGCCGCACGCGAATCTGCCTCGTCGTTGCTCGTCCTAGTTCTAGACAACGGTGGTGGTGCGATCTTTGACTACCTTCCCATCAGCGACCAGAAGTCAGTCTACGAACGCTTCGTCTTCACGCCTCCCCACCTCGACTTCGCAGCTGCCGCACAGACTTGGGGACTGCCATTCATCGAGATCACCTCGACAGAGCAGCTCAGACATGAGCTCACCTCAGTGGAGGACCTTGAAGGTCCACGCCTTGCGTTAATCCGTGTTGGCCGGCACGACGCTCAGGAGCTACGGACGGCGATCTGGGCAGCTGTGGCAGCCAGCATCGTCGAGTAACCAGGCTTCGCTAGGCACTAACGATGGGAAGGATGGCTTGTAGCTTGAGCTCAGTCTCCGCTAGCTCAGCTTCCGGGATCGAGCCCTCGACGACTCCAACCCCTGCGTAGCAACGCGCCTCACGCCCTCGGAGCAGGGCCCCTCGTAGCGCAACGCAGAACTCTCCATCCTCTGAAGCATCCGTCCACCCGATCGGCCCGGCATACCAGCCCCGATCCAGCCCCTCGCACCTGGCAATCAGGTCCTTAGCCGCGGTCCAAGGCTCGCCACCAACCGCCGGCGTCGGATGGAGTCGACCGACAAGATCAACGGCAGACACGGAAGATCTCAGCTGCGCCCGAATCGGACTGGCCAGATGCTGGATATTGGCTACCTTCGCCATCGTGGGCTCGTCGGGTGCAGTGACCCAAACGGAGACCGGGTCAAGCGCCTCACTGATTCTCTCAGTAACGATTCTCTGCTCCGCCCGATCCTTTTCCGATCGGAGAAGCCGCTCGGCGATGTGATCGTCCACGGCCGGATCCGCACTCCGCGGAGCCGAACCAGCAAGCGCGACGGTCGCCGCTCTAAGGCCCTCGCGACGAATCAACAATTCGGGACTAGCCCCGACGAAGGTGCTCGTTCCGCGCCCAACCGCGTAGAGGAAGCAGGATGGGAACACCTCCCGGAGAACTGCCATCACCGCCTCGGGGTCATGCTCCTGCTCACGCTCAACAAGAACCTCTCTTGCCAACACGGCCTTCGAAACTGTCCCCTCAGCAATAGCGTCCACGACCGTTCCTACAGCACCCACATAGTGGGCTGGCGATAGCGCCGAGGAGATCCTTGTCCCCACGCTGGAATGTGGCCCGTCGCGACCGTCGAGGGTCGCGCTTAGATCAAGTCGTCCGATCAACGCAAGCGCCCGGCTAACAACCTCCTGCTCTAGATCGTCCGCAGAAACCACCGTCTGAACTGTTAGGTGGATCTCCTCACCTCGCCGCACGAATGAAAGCTGTGGAACAACCATCGAGCCGGCACCGAACATTCCCCAGGGTCCGGCTGCTGGAACCTCGTCCGCGAAAGCAAACCCGCCGAACGCAATTGGACCAACCCCGGCGTCCCCTTCAGGGTCATCAGCCTCGGCGTTGCTCACAAGCTCCCGCCACTCGGCGGCAGCAGAGCCGAACCTGTCAGAACCGCCCACCTCAATCAGATGGGCACAACCAAGGGTCGCGACCGAGCTGCGGTCGTTGTCAGGCTGGTCCAAGACTCCCCATGCGTCAACCTGCGCCCTCGCAGCCATAACTACCGCCGCAGGGTCTAGTGGGCGAGCGAGGAGTTCGGTTACGGCAACCAGCACGGGAGACCCACCTCTACGCGCCTTGGCTACGCCCGTGGCAGCCCGCGCCTCAAGCCTCGAAATCGTGGCGGGAGTGAGGAGTGCTGGTACGACAGCGCGACTATGGTCGGTGGGACCTCCCACCGAGGATCATGTCTCCGCGCGACCGCGCGAAATGGCGATCTCGCCAGTGCGAGCCATCTCGACAAGCCCGAACGGCCGGATCATCTCATCGAAGGCAGCGATCTTCTCGTCGGTTCCTGTGATCTCAACAATCATTGTCAGGTGGCTGAGGTCAACGATCTTGCC
>JBAXCW010000161.1:0-3493 GCA_037141275.1 Actinomycetes bacterium | reverse complement strand
CGTCGGGATCATCTAATGCGCCTGCTCACGGCCTTCGACCCAGAGGTGTCGCGGCTTCGTCGAGCTGATTGGGGCGCTGTCGGGGGCTGCCGTCACCAAGGCGGGATTTCGCTGCTGCTCGGGGCGTTCAGTGACCCGGAGCCACCGTGGGTACTCAACGCGAAAGGCAATCTCGACCTTCTTCCAGATCCGGATCAAGGTGGCTATGCGGGGGTCGTCGGTGCGAGGCGTGCCGATGCATATGGCCGTCACACGGCTGAGCATCTCGCTCGTGAGGTTGCTCGCTCTGGGGGCGTCGTGGTCAGCGGGCTCGCCTTCGGTGTCGACGCAGCGGCCCACCGAGGCGCGCTTGACGCCGCTGGGGGCCGGACGATTGCGGTAGTCGGGGGCGGGCTAGACCGGCCGTATCCCCAGCAGAACGCCGGACTTCACTCTCAGATCGCACGGGAGGCCCTGATCATTGGGGAGATGCCGCTTGGCAGCGGAGTCTGGAGGTGGTCATTCCCGGCCCGGAACAGACTCATCGCAGCGCTCTCTACGGTGGTCGTCGTTGTTCAGGCCGCTGCTCGGTCCGGATCTCTCCACACTGCCGACGCTGCTCTTGCGAGGGGTAAACCTGTGGCAGCAGTACCAGGGCGGATTGACCTGGAGGTGTCGGAGGGAAGTAATGGTCTGTTGGCCGACGGCGCAATGATGATCAGCTCGGCCGCTAGCCTTCTGGACCTACTTGGACTTGCGCCCTCGCGTCAAGAGGGAGTCATCCCCGAGGAGCTTGAGTCGGCTTGGCGGGCACTCCGGGAAGATCGGGCGGTTGCTGTTCTTGACGCGGGAGGGCCCGCTGCTACAGCGATCCGGAGCGACCTTGCGCGACTTGAGTTGCTGGGGCTTGCCTCAAGGCTGCCAGGTGGCGAGTGGGTGTCTCGTGCCTAAAGCCGGTTGCTAGGTAACCTCCAAGTCCATGTCTACTCCACTCGACCCAAAGCACAGATCCCGTGTTCTCACAGAGGGCCCCGGCCGCGCGCCCGCCCGCGCCTATCTGAAGGGCATCGGATACGACGATGAGGCTCTCTCGAAGCCGATCATCGGGGTTGCGTCAACCTGGATAGAGACGATGCCATGCAACTTCCATCTGCGTGCTCTTTCAGCGAAGGTCAAGGAAGGTATCCGCGCCGCTGGCGGCACCCCGATGGAGCTCAACACAATTGCAATCTCTGATGGCATCACGATGGGCACTGAGGGGATGCGCACCAGCCTTGTTTCGCGCGAGGTCATCGCCGACTCGATCGAACTCGTATCGCGCGGTCACATGTTCGACGGGATCGTCGCTCTCTCAGGTTGCGACAAGACCATTCCCGGGACCGTGATGGCCCTGGCAAGAGTGAACGTTCCGTCTGTGATGCTCTACGGCGGGTCCATTCCACCCGGCTCGTTCCGGGGGCAGGATGTCACTATTCAGGATGTCTTCGAGGCAGTGGGAACCCATGCTGCTGGGAACATGTCAGACGAGGATCTCGCAGAGCTGGAATCCGTCGCATCACCTGGCGCTGGTGCCTGCGGTGGCCAGTTCACTGCCAACACAATGGCAATGGCATTCGAAGTGATGGGAATTAGCCCAATAGCCTCGGCGATGGTCCCAGCTCAGGAACCGAGCAAGGCTGAGGTTGCCTTCGAGGCTGGCAAGTTGGTCATGGACGTCCTTGCCAGAGGGCAGCGCCCGAGCGACATCATCACGAGGAAGAGCATTGAGAACGCAATCGCAGCGATTGCCATGAGCGGCGGCTCTACCAATGGGGTCCTGCATTTACTTGCGCTGGCGCATGAGGCCGGGATTGAACTTGAGATTGATGACTTTGATCGGATCAGCGAGAGGACACCGCTCCTGTGTGACCTCAAGCCTGGGGGGAACTACGTCGCAGTTGATCTCTACAAGGCTGGGGGAGTGCCGCTTGTTCTCTCCCGTCTAAAGGAATCCGGGTTGTTGCACGAGGACCAGCCGACGGTCACGGGTGGGACGGTGGGAGAACATGCCGCCCAAGCCACGGAGACTGCGGGCCAACGGGTAGTGAGGCCGCTGTCCGAGCCCCTCAAGGCAACGGGCGGACTGGCGATCCTGCGTGGCAATCTCTCTCCAGACGGGTGTGTTGTCAAGCTTTCCGGTCATGAGCGCCGCCATCATGTCGGCCCTGCGAGAGTCTTTGAAGGTGAGGAAGAGGCAATGCTCTCGGTTGCGAAGGGCGGAGTAATCCAACCTGGTGATGTTGTTGTCATTCGGAATGAGGGACCTGCTGGAGGTCCCGGAATGAGGGAGATGCTGGGTGTGACAGCCGCGCTCGTCGGCATCGGACTCGGCGACAGCGTCGCTCTGCTTACAGACGGACGTTTCTCCGGAGCGACCCACGGATTTATGGCTGGCCATGTTGCTCCTGAGGCGGCACGCGGTGGACCGATTGCTGCGGTTGCAGATGGTGACGAGATCACAATCGACGTTGACGCCCGCAGGCTTGACGTGGCGCTCACGGATGCCCAGATCGCCGAGCGCGTGGCAGCCTACGTAAGTCCCGTTCGCGAGAATCTTCCAGTGGTTCTAGAGAAGTACGCAAAGCAGGTTCGCAGTGCGGCTGTCGGCGCAGTGACCCACTAGCCGGGGCCGTCTAATGCGTATTGCAATCGATATTGACTCCACGCTGCACCATTACTGGGACACATTCGCGACCGTAGCCAAGTCCCGGTTTGGAATCGAACTTCCCTACGAGAATCAGCGTGACTGGGCAATCAGCGTTCTGAAGCCGGAGCAGGTCAAGGCGATTGTCAGGGAGACCCACAGCGACGCCAACGTGACTAGCGCAGTCCCATATCCCAATGCGGTGGAAGTCGTCAACAAATGGTCGGCTGAAGGGCATTGGATTCACATCACCAGTCACAGATCGGATGACGCACGCGAGTCGACACTTGAGTGGCTTTCTGCGATTGGGCTCAGCTATGACGACCTGCACTGCTCGTTCGACAAGATTCCACGCTGCGTGGAGCTAGAGATTGAGGTTCTGATTGACGACTCGCCAGTGAACATCTTGCGAGCGATAGAGGAGGGGATTATCCCCGCCACCCTTGAGCATCCATGGAATGAGGATGTGTGCTCCTCAGAGGCTGTTCTTGTATCCGCTGACTGGAATGGGTTGGCAGCTGTACTTGAGCCTGCGCTTGCCGGCGAGCCGGTTGTTGGCCGCTGAGAGGCCCAAAGGCGCAAAGCACACTGCAGTTTCCGCTCTGCACCCGCGAGCGCGGGTACTCTTGACCGAATGCGGAGAGGCCTCAAGTATTCACTTTCGATCTTGGCTGCCTTCCTAGTACTCGCGGGCGCTGCCTACGCCTTCGATCGTTCCCAGGCCGGAACCGTACCCGCGGGTGTGACTATCTCGGGTGTCCGCGTTGGAGGAATGGGAAGGGACGCTGCCGTCGCTCAAGTTCGGGGGGACCTGACTCAGCGGCTGGGTCA
>JBAXCW010000160.1:0-3496 GCA_037141275.1 Actinomycetes bacterium | reverse complement strand
GCCTGACCTTGCTGCTGCTGCCACCAGAGCTAAGTCAGGCCTAGGACAACTGTCAGCCGACCTCGCGGGACCCACATTCACTCCTAATGCGATCGTCGATGAGAACGCCAAGATCAGACAGCTCATCAGCATCGCGAAGTCACACGGCCTCAAGGTCATGGCCCGAGCCCCTAGCGGCGCCATCTGACCTGAGAAGCGGGATACGGGAATCGAACCCGTCTCTCCAGATTGGGAACCTGGCGTTCTACCAATGAACTAATCCCGCGTGCGGGCCTAAGCCTAACGCTCAGCGGGTACTCTCACCACGTGCGCCGCATCGCCCTGCCCCTGATCGCCATCCTCGCCGCCACAGGTTTTGTGGCCCTGATCGTCTTCGGGGTCTCGCAGACCGGTGACGACCGCACGCTCGACCAAGCAGTAGCAAAGGCCGCCAAACCAATCGCCCCGGGCTTGACGGACCGTCTGCCCTCCCTATCCGGCTCAGCACAGTCCCTAGCTGACTATCGAGGCCAGGTCATTGTCCTCAACCTGTGGGCTTCCTGGTGCCCCCCATGCCGCGATGAGGCTCCCCTGCTGGAGCGGACCCAGCTCAGGATCGCGAAAGAAGGGGCAACCGTAATCGGGGTGACATGGAATGACTCTGTGCCTGATGCCAAGGAGTTCGCTCGCAAGACGGGTATGACCTACCCCCAGTTGCGCGACGTGACAGGAAGCTTTGCGAAGGCCTACGGCACCAAGGGCCTGCCCGAGACCTTCATCATCAACCGCCAAGGGCGTGTTGTAGCGCTCAACCGGGGCGAGATCACCGCTTCATTCCTTGCCAAGAGCTTGGATCCACTCCTGACGCCGGTGAAGAAATGATCAGCCGCCTCCACATCCGCCAGCCCGTCGCTGCACTCCTACTTGCGCTCATGATGCTCGGAGGTCCTACGCAGGCGATCGCTAGCAGCGTCCACCCCACCCTGGCCGAGGTGGAGGATGAGGTTATGTGCACCGTGTGCGGAGTCCCTTTGTCACTTGCTCGTGAGGCCCCAGCAGCCAAGCGCGAGCGGGCGCTGATCCTCGCGTTGATCGCACAGGGGCAGACCAAGCAGCAGATAGAGGACAGCCTAGTGGCCTCCTATGGCCCCCAAGTCCTTGCCACCCCGAAAGCCGAAGGCTTCGACCTCTGGGCCTGGCTAGTTCCCGTCTTGCTGATTGCATCAGCCTTCGCAGGGCTAGTGCTGATTCTGCTTCGTTGGGTTAGGTCGCGTGGCAAGATCGATCAAAGTAGCGAGAGTGATTCACCTGTCGCGCCTATCAGCGGCCCCGATGCCGCAATGGTCGATCAAGCACTCCGCTCCGACCACAACTCGTAGCGCCTAGATCAGAGTTCGTCTGGCGCTGAAACGCCGAGCAGCCCAAGGGCCGCAGCAATCTGAGTCTGGGCCGAAGCTGCTAGCACCAGCCTGAAGTCACGCTCTGCGTCCGGGGCGCCAATGATGCGGCAGTCCCGGTAGAAGGCGGTGAACTCCTGCGCGAGAACCAGCGCGTAAGCGCAAATCCTGTGAGGAGCCCTACGCGCTGCGGCTTCTCCCACCTCCGCTGGCCAGGACAGGAGTCGGCGGATCAACTGCTTCTCAGACTCATGCAACTCTGGCGCAGGGCTGGGGATTTCTGGCACGCCTACACCGGCTTTGGCGATCACCGAGAAGGCCCTCGCATGGGCATATTGGACGTAATAGACGGGGTTCTCCGCACTGCTATCACGGGCGAGGTCAAGGTCAAGGTCAACGGTTGTGTCGTGGGACCGCTGGAGCATGAACCAGCGGGCCGCGTCAACGCCAATCTCGTCCAGCAGGTCATCAAGGGTCACAAAGTCACCCCTCCGCTTGCTCATCTGCGACCTTGCACCGCCTTCAACGAGGTTGACGAACTGCATGATCACCATCTCAAGCCGGTCCGGGTCCTCTCCCAACGCGGCAATCGCAGCTGTCATCCGTGCGACATACCCGTGGTGATCCGCCCCCCAGACATCAATCAGACGGTCGCTGCGACCCAACTTGTCAGCGTGGTAGGCGATGTCGGCTGCGAAGTAGGTCGGCTCCCCATCAGATCGCACGAGCACGCGATCCTTGTCATCCCCAAAATCTGTTGTTCGGAGCCAAAGCGCACCGTCCTCGCTAAATGCGTGCCCACCTCGCTGGAGGGCGTCACAGGTCTTTGTCACTTGGGATGAGCCGTCTGGCCCATGCAGGCTTGCTTCCGAAAACCAGTGGTCAAAGACCACGCCGTAGCGCTCAAGAGTGGATGTAATCCCGGCCACAAGGATCTTGATACCGGCTTGGGCTACCGCAGCGGGATCGCCGTCCCCAGCACCGGGGATCTGTGATGCAAGCTCAATGACGTAGTCGCCTGAATAGCCGTCCTCGGGGACCTCCATCCCGTTTGCTCGGGCGATGATCGAAAGCCCAAGCCGGTGAATCTGAGCTCCGGCATCGTTGGTGTAGTACTCCCGTCCAACCGTGTTGCCGTGGAATTCCAGAATCCGAGCCAGGGAGTCACCGTAGGCGGCATGGCGCCCACCGGCCGCTGTCAAAGGGCCGGTCGGATTGGCAGACACAAACTCAACCAGGACGTTCTCGGCCTCTGGACTACCGCCTGATCCAAACTGCTCCCCGGCTTTGACAACCGAGTCAACTGCGTCCAAATACCAGCTATCACCCAGCGTCAGGTTCAGGAACCCCGGCCCAGCAACATCCCAACTCAAGAGCGAGTCCCCCAAAAGGGATTGAAGTTCCTTACCTAGCACCTCCGCGAAATCGCGTGGGGGAAGACCCGAGCTGCCAGCGCTGACAAGCGCCGCATTGGTCGCCAAGTCTCCGAACTTAAGATCTTTCGGGGGATCGAGCGCAACCCGGTCAATCGCGGACGCGTCACCGCCCGCGGCGTTGATTGCCTCGGCAAGTGTTGCTCTCAGTTGGGCGATTGGATCACTCATACAAGACGGGAGGCTACCCGTGACACCCGAACGGGGGACGCCGTGTCACCGGTGGTAGGGCTCGCCGGCGAGAATCGCATGGGCTCTGAGCAGCTGCTCAAGGAGCACAACCCGGGCAAGTTGGTGAGGAAGGGTCATCGTTCCGAACGAGATCTTGTGGTCCGCTGCCGGGTAGTCGATCCCATTCGGACCGCCGACCAGAAAGCAGACCGTCTTGCCGTCCATCTGTCGGGCTGAGATGAACTTGGCGAAGGTGGGCGAATCCATCTGAAGCCCAGTGGGGTCCATCTGAACCACTGTTGCCCCAGCAGGAATACGTGCGATTGCAGCAGCCGCGTCCTTTACCTCAACCTGTTCAACGTTGGCTCGGGGCCGCAGGTGCTTTGAGTAATGGTCAACGTCGTCCGCATATGGCGGCCGCACTTTTCCAACCGCGACAAGGAGAATCCGCACCCTTGCGATAGTAGGCCAGAGAGGAATTCACCGTAATCCATGCTCGCCGCCGTTCTTTCAGAC
>JBAXCW010000159.1:0-3505 GCA_037141275.1 Actinomycetes bacterium | reverse complement strand
GTGCCTGCAGCCCCCCGATCGCAAGGCCGTCAGCGATCCTCGCGTCCGCAACAGCGCGGGAGCCGTGGGAACGGTCGGCCGCGACCATGGCCACCGAACCAGCCACGAGGCCGGCGCTGATAGTCCCTGTGGTCCCAAGCTGCTTTCGGACCTTGTCTCGCGCGGCCAAACCGATGAGGGCGGTAGGGGCAAGCATCGCGGCGCGAAAGGTAAGGCCCCTAAGACCCTTGGGTCCAGCACATCCCTCTACTGGGGGCATCAGCAGCAGCGCAACGGCTGTCCCTGCGTGAAGTGCAATCTCCAACGGCTTCCGTTGTTGTGACGACGCATCTGAGTAAGCAAGGCCAGCCAGTTGAGCAATCAGGGTCGTGTGCCCCGATGAGCTGACAGGAACAAGTTCCGTGGGGCCGTGAAGCGCGCCCAGTAGAGCCGCGTCACCTAGGCGCAGTGGTTCAGGCGCTTGGGGCATTAGGGCCGGGCTGGTCGCCACGTCCCCGGCGAGCACGGATTACAAGCCAGACAACGCCGGCCACAAGGCCTGCGGCTACTGCGTAGTCCACGTACTCAAGGGAGTGCTTCCAGTGATCCCAGTTCTCCCCGGCCTTGACACCGGCATAGGTGAGTAGCAGCACCCATGGGATGCACCCGAGAGCGGTATAGATGGTGAACCGCCAGAAGGGCATCTTGGCGACGCCCGCTGGCAGGGAGATGAAGGTCCGAACGATTGGCAGCATTCGTGAGAAGAACACTGTGGCCTCGCCATGCTGCTCAAACCAGCGGTCCGCGACCTCAAGGTGGTGGGTCCTGATCCCGATCTTCTTGCCGTGCTTTTCAATCAGGTCGATGCGGCCGAGGTAACCAAGGCCGTAGCCCAGCCATGAACCCACGACGTTCCCGGCAACACCAGCCGTAACCGCCGCGACAAAGGTGAATGACGGGTCGGGCTTGACGGTCGCGGCCCCGGCGAACAGCATCGTCGCCTCGGAGGGGATCGGGATGCACGCACTCTCAAGCAGCATTAGGAGGAAGATGCCGGCGGCGCCAAGATCGTTGATTACGCTGATCGCGAAATCCACAAGTGGCTGAGTCAGTGATGCGAGAACGAAGGTCACGGTCGGCAGGAGGGTAGTAGGGATTGGGGATGCGCGGGTCCAGCGATAGCCGATGGTCTGACTACGGTTGTCATCACGTGACCATTCCTCTCTTTGACACCAAGGCACCACTTGAGCCCCTGCGAGCAGCTATTGATGCCGCGGTAGCAGAGGTTCTTGAGGCCGGGAGGTTCATTCTCGGTCCCGAGGTAGCCGCGTTTGAGGCCGAGTTCGCTTCCGCGTGCGGCGTCAGTTCGGCTGTGGGCGTTGCCAACGGAACTGATGCTCTGGAGCTTGCACTCAGGGGAGTAGGCGTCGGGCCCGGCGATGAGGTGATCGTTCCCTCATTTACCTTCTACGCAACAGCGGAGGCCGTTCCTCCCACTGGAGCGGTACCCGTCTTCTGCGATGTTGACCCTGACACTGGCTGTGTCACCGCGGACACAGTTAAGGCAGTGATGACGTCTAAGACGAAGGCCGTGGTGGCAGTCGATCTGTTCGGCAACGTCGCGCCAGTTCCGGAGATCGAGGCGCTCGGAGTGCCAGTGGTCGAGGATGCTGCTCAGGCAGCCGGTGCCACGCTCGGCGGCCGCCCAGCTGGCTCACTAGGCCTGGCATCGAGCTTCTCCTTCTTCCCCTCCAAGAACCTCGGCGCCTTCGGTGACGGTGGCGCGGTTGTCACATCAGACCCAGCCGTCGAGGACATGGTGCGGACCCTGCGGTTTCATGGGTCTCGGGACAAGAAGACATTCGACTTCATCGGCCGGAACAGCCGACTGGATGAGATCCAAGCCGCAATCCTCCGCGTGCTGCTTCCAGCGCTGACTGAGTGGACGCAAGGTAGACGGCGCGCGGCTGGGTACTACGAGGCTGCCGGCATAGCCGAGTTGGCTACACCAATCAGAGCTGTTGACGGCGCCGACCCAGCTTGGCACCTCTATGTAATCAAGCATGAGCGGGCAGATGAGCTTGCGATCGCACTCAGCGAAGCTGGTGTGGAAGCTCGCGGTTACTACCGACTGCCCGTGCATCGGCAGCCAGCGATGAGGGAGTGGGGCGCAGGCATCGACCTTCCCGCGACCGATCAGTTGGCCCGCACGAATCTTGCAATTCCGATTAGCCCAGTTCTCGAGGCAGGGCAGGCGGCGGAGGTCGTCGAACACCTGAGGAATGCCATTAACAACCTCGACTGAAAGCGGCGCGGGCAGAAGGGCCTGGGTTGACCTGACCAACAGCCCCCATGTGCTTGTGATGCGCCCGATGATCGACCTGCTGCGCGCAAAGGGATGGGAGGTCGAGGTCACCGCCCGGGACTTCGCTCAGACCATTGGTTTGCTTGATCGATTCGGGATTGAGCACGAGGTGATTGGGCACCACAGGGGTGGAGGAAGAGGAGCCAAGGCTGTCGGGTTGGCCTCGCGGTCGGCTGCTCTGACCAGGTGGGCTCGTGGTCGCAAGTTTGATCTTGCTTTGGGGCACGGCTCAAATGACGTGACCATCGCCGCATGGCTACTGAGGATTCCGTGCAGTACCACCTTCGACTACGAGTTCGCAACGGCTCAGCATCAGGTCAACTGCCGCCTGGCGAATGCCGTCGTTGTGCCTGAGCTGATCCCGAGGGAACGAATTGAGCGGTTTGGGGCAGGAGATCGCCTCTACCAATACCCAGGGCTCAAAGAGGAGTACTACCTTGCTGATTTCGAACCCGACCATTCGGTCCCAGCCTCGCTTGGGATTGACGCGAGCCGGCCGTTCGTTGTCGTCCGAACACCGCCAGTTGTGGCTCTCTATCACCGGGTCGAAAATGATCTCTTTGGCGAGGCCCTGAATCTTCTCCGTGACCACCAAGCAGTAGTGCTGCCCCGAACCGAGGAGCAGCGCGTGCAGTTGGCTGAGGTCCCGGGCTTGATCGTGCCCGAGGGAGCAGTAGACGCACAGTCACTGGTCGCCCTCGCTGATCTTGTGATCTCTGCGGGCGGAACGATGAACCGTGAGGCGGTAGCCCTTGGGACGCCGGTCCTGACCGTGTTTGCTGGACGGCTTGGAGCCGTGGACGAGCATCTCCTTGACACGGGTCAACTCGGCCGTCTGACAGAGGCCAAGCAAGCGATTCCAGTCAGACGAGAATCCGGCGAGGTCTTTGAGCGGGTCCGCCGTAACCCAGAGGATTTCCTGCACCTACTGATGCGGCCACTGGCCCCAACCCCGGCGCAGAGGTAGGATCGCTTCGATGCGCAGCGGGCGACGGACATTCCCCGTCCATCGGCATGCGATCCCACAGATCCTTGTCGATGCGACACTTGTGGCAGTCGCTTATCTGCTGGCGTTTGAGCTGCGCTTTGACAGTGGGACCCCAATCCGATATCAGCATCTGTTCCACGCAACCTTGCCGTGGGTTGTTGGGGGAACACTCG
>JBAXCW010000158.1:0-3536 GCA_037141275.1 Actinomycetes bacterium | reverse complement strand
GATTAGAGCAGCGCCAGCCGGGGTGAATGCCATAAAGCCTCCGTTGACCCACTCGGACGATTTCGGCTTCTCTTCGAACCCGACGATCATCTCGTTCTCTAGATGTGCCACGCCGAAGGGGAGCTCCGGCCGCACGACGGTGACAACCGCCTCGACGCCGTCCTTCTCCAATGCCTCGAGTGTCTGATCTAGGTCAACATCTGCAACTCCATCCGCGTATGTGACGCAGACTGGAACAGGCCCAAGTGCTTTAACTGCCTGATGCACTCTTCCACCAGTTGGAGTGTCCTCTCCCGTCTCAAGACAGCTAACGGTGATTCCCTCTGGCCAGTCAGCAGCCTCTGCGAACGCTGCTACCTCGTCGCCCCGATGTCCTGTCAGAAGATGAAACGCCTTGAAGCCTTGGGACGCGTAGAGCCTGACCACATGCCAGACAACGGGGTATCCCCCAATCTCGACGAGCGGCTTGGGCAACGACGCCGAGCTCGTGCGTAGCCGTGTGCCTCTGCCGCCGCAGAGAATCAGCACGGGTGGCTTTTCGCTCGGGCTCATACACCGATGATGGCAGGGGGCAGCCCGTCTGCCGCAGGGTGCAACGGATACGATCGCCTAATGAGCACACCACCAGCTGGAATCTTCAAGGCCTACGACATCCGCGGTCTCGCGGGCGAGGAGATCGACAGCGACCTCGCCTATGTGATTGGTCGAGCGTTTGCCATCGTGATTGCTGACCGAGAAGGCAAGGACACAACTGAACTCCGCCTTGGCCTTGGTCGCGATATGCGCAATGAGGCTCCGGAGCTCGCGTCCCGCTACGCGGCTGGCATGTCAGACCAAGGTGCCACGGTTCTTGACTCCGGCATGGTCGCGACAGAGCAGCTCTACCACCTGGTTGGCTCACTCGACTTGGACGGCGGACTGATGTGTACCGCCTCGCATAACCCAGCCCGATACACCGGAGCCAAGCTCGTGGGCCGCGGCGCACTCCCTCTCTCCGGGGACAGCGGAATCGGGGAGATCAGAGACCTAGTCTTTGCTGGGTTGGAAGCCGCTCCCGGCGGTGGCTCCATCGAGACTGTCGATGTCACGCAGACATTCCGCGAGAAGGTGCTGGGCTTCGTTGACCCTTCATCAATCACCGGATTAAAGATTGTCGTTGACGGAGGCAATGGAATGGCCGGTCCGATGATCGGACCCATTCTTGACTCGCTCGACGTTGAAGTCGTAACCGCCTACTGGGAGCCCAACGGCGACTTTCCAGATCACGAGCCGAACCCCCTCTTGGAGGAGAACCGTCAGTTCATCATGGACGCCGTGCAGCGCGAAGGAGCAGATTTGGGAATCGCTTGGGATGGCGATGCGGACAGATGCTTCTTCATCGACAACACCGGCTCATTCGTTGATGGGGACTTCCTCACAGCCCTGATGGCACGCCGGATGCTCGAGACGAACCCGGGCGCAACCATTCTCTATGACATCCGTGCCAGCCGAGCAGTCGCAGACACAGTCCACTCAAGTGGTGGTTCCGCCGTTGAGAACCGGGTTGGACATGCCTTCTTCAAAGCCAGAATGAGAGAGATCCCCGAAGCAGTATTTGGCGGTGAGGTCTCCGGCCACTACTACTTCCGCGACTTTTGGTGCGCAGACAGTGGCACGATTCCAGCGCTCCTCATGCTGAGCCTTCTGTCCGGCAACCCGCTCCGTCTTTCCCAGATGATCGACGAGTTCAGGAACCTCTATTTCATCTCAGGCGAGGTCAACTCTGAGGTGGCCGAACCTAAAGCTCGTATTGCTGAGATCGAGGAACGATTCTCGGATGCGACGATCGGACACCTTGATGGCGTCACCGTGGACTACGACGATTGGCACTTCAGCCTTAGGTCGTCCAATACGGAGCCGCTCCTGCGACTTTGCCTTGAGTCACTCGTTTCCCAGGAGGACATGGAGGACAAACGGGATTCGATCCTTGAGCAGATCCGTTGCGAGGGTTGAGCCACGCACTCGAGGTTGAGTCGCTGGGCGACGGGATCCACCGCCTTGCGATTCCAACACCGTTTCTAGTAGGAAGAGTCAATGTCTATCTCCTTGAGGGTCCCCCGCTAACACTGATTGACACGGGGCCAAACTCGGGGACATCGCTCGACGCTCTGCAGCTCTCGCTGAGGGAGGTTGGACATGAGATGGAAGACATCGAGGTTGTTGTCTTGACCCATCAGCACGTCGACCATGTCGGCCTTGCTCGGATAGTTTCTCAACGTGCGGGCGCGCAGGTCATCATGCCCGCAGCTCTCGGTCCCTACCTCTCTGATTGGAAGGCAAGCGCCGAGCTGGATGATGAGCTCGCTGCCAAGGTGATGGAGACCAACGGACTGGGTTCTGGGGTTACGCAAGCTGTCAAACAGGTAGCTAGGGCCTACCGGGCGTTTGGTGACAGCGCGCGCTGTGATCATCCGGTGTCAGATGGTGACCAGATTTCGATCGCGGGCCGGGATTTCACGGCGCATCTGCGGCCAGGTCACTCGCCCACCGACATGATCTTTGTGGAAGCCTCAACAGGCTTGATGATTGGCGGCGACCACCTACTTCCTAAGGTCAGCTCGAACCCAGTGCTGAGCCGCAGAGTTGATGTCGAGGCCCCGGCGGACACGCTCGAGCGATTTAGATCCCTCCCTGCCTATGTCGAGAGCCTTAGAGCAACCCAGAAGATGGACCTTGGCCGGATACTTCCCGGTCACGGACCTGTATTTGAAGGCCACTCACAGCTCATTCAGGAGCGCCTTCGGATGCATGAGGACCGAGCCGAGAAGATGTTCGCGACTCTCGCTGACGGTCCAAAGACGGCCCTCGAGATCGCTGTATCCATTTGGGGCGATATCGCACGGGCGCAGCCCTTCCTCACTTTCTCTGAGGTAATTGGGCACATGGATGTCCTTATGGATGAGGGTCAAGTGGTCACATCACCAATAGATTCAAGCGGAACTCAGCGCTTCCAAGCTGCCTGAGTAACCAATAAGCGGCGTGTTTTAGCGATTTCAGCTGTAGAGTCGGCTTCTTTGTGTAGCATTTCCTCTGCAGTTAGAACTGGTAACACTTTGACTCTCCCATTCGTAATCAAAGTCTTGTTCGCGGCAGTCATAGCCGTCTCGGTCTCAGCGGCCGCTGCAGCTCGACCACCGAGCCAAATCCGGCCCGGCCTAACTGGAATCGTCCTCGGCGGAAGCCTTGTTCTCTACGCTGTCGCGCTTGCCTTTCTCAGCCAAGGGAAGGGAAACTTCGGAGCTGTTCTTCTAGTTGTCGCGTCAGAGGGCATGTGTGCAGCAGCCTGGCTCGGCAGGGCAATCGTTGACGGTAACGACGATGAGGGAGGTGGCGGTGAGCCCCGGCGGCCGACAGGTCCTAGACCAAGTGGTGGCGGCGACCGGACTCAGCTGGACTGGACTGCGTTTGAGAACTTCCGTAAGTCTTGGTCGCGCGAGCGTGCCACCAAGGGCTCATCGGAGTCAGACGACTAGCTGCCTGCCGGCACTTCTGGCCAC
>JBAXCW010000157.1:0-3537 GCA_037141275.1 Actinomycetes bacterium | reverse complement strand
GCGCTAGACCGCGGGCGCCTCCTCTTCCTTGAAGAGGTCCGTCGAGATGTACCGCTCCGAGGTCGAGGGGACGACGAAGACGATCAGCTTCCCGGCGCTCTCGGGCCGCCGGGCGACCTCGAGGGCGGCCCACGCCATCGCGCCGGAGGAGATCCCCGCGAGGATCCCCTCCTCCTTCGCGAGGCGCCTCGCCGTCGCGAAAGCGTCGTCGTTGCCGACCTGGACGATCTCGTCGATCAGGGTCGTGTCGCAGTTCCCCGGGACGAAGCCGCCGCCGATCCCCTGGATCTTGTGGGGTCCCGGCGCCCCCCCCGAGAGGACGGGAGACGCGGAGGGCTCGACCGCGACCAGCTTCACGCCCGGCTTCCTCGCCTTCCAGTACCGTCCCACGCCGGTCAGGGTCCCGCCCGTGCCGACGCCGGCCACGAAGACGTCCATCGTCCCGTCCGTGTCGTTCCAGATCTCGGGCCCGGTCGTCGCCTCGTGGATCGCCGGGTTCGCGGGGTTGTCGAACTGCTGCGGCATGACGGCGTCCTCCCCAGCTCGGCCAGCAGCTCGCTCGCCTTCGCGATCGCCCCCTTCATCCCCTGCGGCCCGGGCTGAAACTTGTAGTTCAAGAATTTCTGGGCTTGTGGGGTGCGGGGCCGAATGTCGGCACTTTCTTGCAGGCTGCGTTCTATCAACGGCGTAATCTTGGTGATGAAATCCTGCCCAAGTTCCTGCCCCTGCGCAGCTTCAATCTTGCCGGTTAATAGTCTGGCTATGAGATCAGCCGTAGCCTGTTCGTGCGTAATCGTCCCGTCCGCGCCTCTGCGAGGGAACAGTCCACGGCTTTCGGGGATAATAGCGTCTAAATTTACAGTCGTGTTCGCAGCGTCATCCATGTTTGCCATGCTGTAGGCACCACTGTCACTTCTGCTCAAAGTGTTAAGCGCACCAGTTGAGCCTGTCTTGGCCCCTGTCGCCATAATGAGATCTTTTAGGAGTTGGTCGGCGGGGAGCCTCATGCTCCGCTCCGCTTTAAGGTCGCCAATCCTGTCGGACGATGCTCCAACACGCAAAGGAACACCAAGCTGGGTCGGCTGGTTGTATTCGGGCGAGAGGGTGCCGGGCTGGTCGATCATGCTCTGGGCAGCAGACCGTTCGATGTCCAGCCGAGCCGCAGTGTTTTTAGCCTTCGCAGATGTACCCGCGACTGCCGCTGGCAGGGTGGAGAACACATCGACATTGACGCCACCCCTGTCGGCAGCTTCCTGCATCTCTGCAACTTTGCGAATGTCCTGCATCTGGGGGGATAATTTCCGTAACTCACGAACTGGGTCGCTTTCAAATGCAGTCTTGAGCTTGCTGTTCTGCATAGCTGCTGATCCAGCGTAGGTGGATAGCCTGCGGTCAAGCGGCACCTCGAACCGGGCGGCTGGCCCCGGCGGCAAGTCATCTGGGGCCTCCACGACTGTCAGGTCAGGCCCAGCCATCTCCGACAACTCCTCGCCGTTCGTGAGCTGCTCAATCTCTCTCTGTAGTTGCCTGCCGTCAGGAGTGGCGTCAAAGTCTGGTACGGAGACTCGCAGCTCAGACTGAGCGTTGTAGAGTTCGTTGAGCCGCTGCATCCCTGCGAGAGCGGTAGGATCGACAACGTCCTCTACTGGGGTGACTGCCCCGGTAGCGTCCCGCATGTCATCAAAAGCCGTGTTGTCCAGTGCCTTGAATGTTGGGAGGTCACTGAGCATGGCCTCAACTGCATCGCGGTCGGCAGACGGGAGCTGATTGAGGGCTTCATGGAACGGTGCGGCGATGGGCTCATTGGGGCTGCGCTGCTGCTCAATGTCCAATCGCTCTGCGTATGCCCGTATGCCCGAGTAGTCCCCCGACTTCTTGGCCTTCTGCAACATAGTCCGCAACGATGACCCAATGGTGATCTTTCCGGCCATGTTGCGCGGCGGCGGCGTCGGGAGCAGTGCGTCCTCGGGGTCTACTTGCCGGGACAGACCACCAGCAAGTGGCTCTTGCATCGCCGGAATAGCTTTCGGCGGCCTGACCTTAACGGGCTTCGGGAGCTTCTTTGGTTTGGCCATTAGGACTTCTTCCGGGGGCTAATCTTGTCGCGGGCCGCAGCCAGGTCACTGGTTAGTTTCTTGGCCGTAGATTTAGCCATGTCCTCGGGCGACACGGGGATGGGCGAGGCTTTGCCTGACTCTTCTTTGAGGTCAGCCAGTTTGTCCATCTCCTCCCCGATTTCGCTATCGTCAGACCCATCGGCGTAGTCGTTGTCCTCGTCCTCGTCCTTCGCAGCGGCCTTCCGCTTGTCAGACGGGAGCGACCGCATGGCCTCCCGCTTCATGGCCTGCTTCAGCATGCGGGCCACCACTTCGGGCTTAATGTCCGAAAGGTCAAACTCATAGTCGAGTTCTACTTCAGTCGAGCGTTCGTGTTTCATAGTTTTATGCCAATCCAAATAGGCCAAGGATAGATTGTGAGGTGCGAGATTTACGCTGCATGTCGGCTGCTTTGCTTTCGGCGTCCCTCTGGCTTTGTGCCAGTTGCGACTCCATTCGTCGCTTCTGCCCACTGAGGTTAAAGTCAAGATTGATCTTGTCTCTGTCCAATAGCAGACTGCTCAAAGAATTAGCTTCTTCAGCGCGACCGCTACCGAAACGCAGGTCTTCGCCAGCGGAGTCCTTGAGGTAGTCCAGCATGCCCGCTTGGGCCTGAGTGGCCCGTTTGCTTGCGGCCATGTCCCCGGTGAGGCCCGCCCGAAACTGAGCACCTAGCCCGCCAGCGGCCACGCCTTTGCCTGCGCTGGTGTCTTGGTTGTATTGCCGCTTATCGCCGTAAAAGGCCATCTGGCCCATCGCGTCGTTGCGCTGGCGACGCGCAACCTCGCCAGTCGCCTTGATCGGCGCGGCGTATGTCGGGGTATAGCTGCCTGTAGAGAACATAAGTTACCCTCCCATTAGCCCGCCAAGCATCCCTCTGGCTGCTGTGGAACCCGTCCGAAACGACCCAGTGGGGCTAAATAGACTCACGGCTCCCACCGTAAAATTTACGGCGTTGTCTAGTGCGGCAGCGTTGGCGTTCTTGCGGCTGATAGACAGCTTGTTGGCAATGTCGGCCATGCCCTGTGTGCGGCGATTACGAATATCAGCCCGAGCGGTATCTGCCTGCCGCCCCATACCAAACCTGTCTGTGCCAATCTGCCGCTGTTGCTGTACGTCTCCTGCTACCGCTTGTTGGGCATTTCGCTGTAGCTTTAGGTTAAATTCCTGCATATCGGCCTGAGTGCCGACATTAGCGGAGTCCGAGAGGGCCCGGGCGAACGCGCTGCGGCTCTGGTCAGCCGCCCCGAATCCGCCACCTTGGGGCTGAAAAACGGGCTTCATCGCAGAGTATTGCTGCGACTGTGATCCGGCGAGGGGTGCGGCGGTTGGGATGCTGGAGCCAAAAGTGCCCGTAAGGCCCGGCGTGACCGGGGCCTGTTTCATGGGCGGTTGTTTGAACTTTGGCTTCGGCAGCATGGCAACTCCTATTCTCTATTTG
>JBAXCW010000156.1:0-3547 GCA_037141275.1 Actinomycetes bacterium | reverse complement strand
ATCAACGACCCGTCTGCAAACCCAAGGGCCACCGAGAAGCGTCGTGCGAGCGCAATTGGCGAATCAGGCTCTGGGCAGGCAAGAGCTGAAATCTGAACAGGCAGATCATCGGCAAGCCAGCAGGCGAGGTCAATGAAATGGCAACCCTCGCCGATCAGACGTCCGCCCCCATCAACCGGATCGTCAAGCCAATGATCCCTAAACCCGAGCGGCGAGCTGACTCGAAATACGGCCTCAATCGGGCCGCGCCCTGAGATGTGGTCGCGTGCTTTGACCAGCATCGGGGCATACCGTCGGTTGAATCCGACGAATACTGGAAGGCCGGTTCTCTCGCGTGCATCAGCGACGGATTGCAGTCCTTCCCGATCAACAGCCGGTGGCTTCTCGACAAATACTGCCTTGCCAGCTTCCAGTGCCGCTACAGCAAAACGCGCGTGAGATGAGTGCCTGGTGGCGATGGCGATCGTCCCCAGCTGGGGATTGGCAAACAGGGTGTCCACATCAACGGGGTCGGCGTTGACTCGTTCTCCCATTCCAACGGCGGAGAGGCCCCGGGCTGACGCAACCTGCAAAACATTGAAGCCTGCGGATCCGAGACCCGGGGCAACAATTTGACTTGCAAAGTTGCCCGCACCAAGAAGCCCTACTGCAAACCGATCAACGTTCTGATTGATCTCCGGCTTGGCGGCTGGCTTCGGCGCTTCCGTCGGCTGATAAATGAGAGCTATGCCGATGGGTGAGCGTTCAGCTTCCATCAGCTCGTCGAACACTTCTGCTGCACGCTCAGCCGGAACGGTTCGAGTGATCAGCGGATCAAGAAGGATGTCGCCCTTCTCTGCAAGTCGGAGGAACTCGGCCATATTGCGACGCTCAGTCCAACGCACGTAGCCGATCGGATAGTCCAGGCCACGCTCTTCATACTCGGTGTCATAACGGCCTGGGCCATACGAGCGCGAGAGCCGGAGGTCCAACTCCTTGCGGTAATAGGGCTCGCGGGGAATGGCGAGTGAAACATCACCCACGACAACGACGCGCCCTCTGTCCCTGCAGATGGAAGCGGCAAACTCGACCGGGTCGGAGGAAGGCGTTGCAGCAGTGATCACGACCGCGTCGAGACCTGTGAGCTCCGGCGGAAGCTCGCCAGTGACTGACCCTCGGACCACAGCATGATCAACTGAACCATTTGCCAAGGCCTCAGCAGTCAACTCAGCATTTACATCAATGCCGGTCACCACGCAACCCGATGCTCGCAGCATCTGCGCCGCGAGCTGACCGACCAAGCCGAGTCCGATGACTCCAACTCGCTCGCCCAAGCGTACGTCAGCCTGACGTACGCCCTGCATTGCGATTGAACCGACAGTGGCGAATGCAGCGTGCACGAAAGAAAGGTCGCCCGGAATCGGAGTGCAGAGCTGGCCTGGAATCTGCGCGACTTCCGCATGCACGGCGAAACCGTCGCCGCCGCAAGCAACCCTGTCGCCCGGCGTGAGGTCGTGAACCTTCTCCCCTACAGCCAGAACGACGCCAGCTGACGAATACCCGAGCGGGCTTGGTTCCCCGAGGCGCGCCTGAACCGCCCGGACCGTTCGCGTAATCCCCTCGGCCCTGGCCTTGTCAATCACGTTCTTGACATCCTCTGGACGCTTCCTGGCCTTCTGGAAGAGGTTGCTTCGCGCAGTGGCGACCTTTGTCTTCTCGGTGCCCACGCTGAGAACGCTGGCCCGTACGTCGACAATCACACCATTGGGATCAAGCTCCGGCCACGGGACATCGGTCAGTTCGATACGACCGTTGCGCAGCCTTTGAGTCACCTGTTTCATGCTGAAACACTCACAGCGGAGGGAAGAAGGCCCGACTCAAGCAGCGCATCAGCGACACGTTCAGCTGAGCTCCCATCCCAGAGGTCCGGAATTCTATTCGTCTTCGCATCCTGGGCAAGCAGGACGGGAATCGTGCGGATCGCCTCCGGGTCCAAGCCGAGAAGGGTGTTTGAGCCCTTGTCAATTGTCACCGGACGCTCAGTGTTGTCTCGAAGCGTGAAGCACGGAACTCCCAGAAAGGTCGTCTCCTCCTGCACGCCACCCGAGTCTGTAAGGACAGCCTTGGCCTTTGCCTGAGCTGCAAGGAAGTCCAAGTAGCCGAGAGGGTCACATAGGTGCAAGCCCTCCGGTGCATCAAAATCCGCCAAGCGCGACATCGTTCTTGGATGAACGGGGAACAACACGGGAATGGACTGGGCCACCTCCGAGATTGCATTCATGGCCTCAAACAGAAGCGGTCCGTCCACCAGAGCGGGGCGATGCAGAGTGACCAGCAAGTATTCGCCGCTTGAGAGACCGAACTGGGCGGCCGGATCAAGCTCCGCAAAGCGATCGCGCACAGCAACCAACGCGTCAATCATCGTATTTCCGACCATGCGGACTTTGCCGGCGGGAACACCCTCAGCCTCGAGGTTGCCGAGCGCCTCCGGTGAGTGGGTCAGGAGCAGGTCCGACAACTGGTCCACGAGGATGCGATTGAGCTCCTCTGGCATCGACCGGTCGCCGCTTCGAAGCCCGGCTTCCAAATGAACAATGGCAATGCCTAACTTGGACGCAACCAGTGCCGCCGCGAGGGTTGAGTTGACATCACCCGGGACGACGACCAAGTCAGCTCCCTCATCTACGAAGACTGGTTCGATGCGCTCCATCACCCGCGCGGTCTGTACTGCATGACTCGCAGAGCCGACCTCAAGCTCAAAGTCAGGGTCGGGCATTCCCAACACATCAAGGAAGAGTGTTGAGAGGACGGGGTCGTAGTGCTGACCTGTGTTGATCAAAAGGTGACGGGCGTTTGGAACCCTGGTTCTCATGGCCGCCAAAACCGATGCCATTTTCACATAGTTGGGACGGGCACCGATGACATAGGCGATTGTCGGCCCAGCAGCCGTTTGATCACTGTGTGACATGAACCCGCGAGTCTATCTTCTCCCAGCAGACAGGGACGCAGGTGAACCAAAGCGAGCGACCTCGCGGATTCAACCTTGAGCGGGATAGACTCCCAAGCCATGTCTGAGAAGCTCAAAATCGCCCTGGTCGGCCTTGGAAAAATGGGGCTCTCGCACCACTCGCTCGTTAACGCCCACCCGGACACTGAACTGGTGGCAATCTGCGATGCGACCGGATACCTGAGGGAAGTTCTGGGCAAGTACACCGGGGTTGAAGCCTTTGCTGACTTTGACAAGATGCTCGAATCGACTGACCTTGATGCAGTCCTTGTCGCGACGCCCTCATCAAGCCACGCGCCCCTCGTCAAGAAGGCACTCGACAAAGGTCTGCACGTCTTCTGCGAAAAGCCCTTCACTCTGAACCCCGCAGACGGGACAGATCTGACTGAACTGGCGGAAAGCAAGGGACTGGTTACCCAGGTCGGGTACCACTACCGTTTCGTTGGAGCGTTTCTGGAAGCCAAGCGACTCCTTGACTCAGGCGCAATTGGGGATGTCACGATGGTAAAAGGCGAGGCATACGGACCGGTTGTACTTAAAGCGAAGGGCAGCACATGGCGC
>JBAXCW010000155.1:0-3550 GCA_037141275.1 Actinomycetes bacterium | reverse complement strand
CCCAATGCCCACTGCTACCGCGTCAACCTCGGACCGCCACTGATGGACGAGCGCGCGACTCTCCTCGCCACTAATCCACTTGGAGTCGCCTGAGGACGATGCGACTTTCCCGTCCAGTGAAGCCGCAAACTTGGCTAGGACCCACGGACGCCCAGTCCGGGCATGCTTGCGGAATGGCTGGTTCATGCCCGTTGCTCGCTGCCGGATTTCACCCTCAGCCATCTCAACTTCGATGCCCTCGTCGCGGAGCATGCCGAGGCTGCGGCCGTTGGCCTTCTCGCTTGGATCATCTGAGGCAATTACAACCCGCGCGATTCCCGCTGCAGTTATGGCGTCAGTACATGGAGGCGTTCGACCCTGATGACAGCAGGGCTCGAGTGAGACATACATCGTTGCTCCCCGAGTCGCCGCGGGACCGCCAGCCGCGGTGATTGCGGCAACTTCAGCATGGTCCCCGCCAAGCTCTGCGTGCCAACC
Source organism: Actinomycetes bacterium (assembly GCA_037141275.1). GTDB lineage: Bacteria > Actinomycetota > Thermoleophilia > Solirubrobacterales > Solirubrobacteraceae > WLNJ01. The sequence continues at coordinate 3,073 of JBAXCW010000155.1, read as the reverse complement.
CTCACCAATGACCGCACCGTTGAGAACCACAAGGGCACCTACAAGAGGATTCGGGCTTACTCGCCCGCGGCCGCGCTCCGCGAGCTGCAGCGCACGGTCGAGATATTCAAGGTCTGTCGGTGCCAGGGCGGACATTGCTCTTTCGAGGATACGCGGCTTTGGCCACCAGCCCGGGGCGGGATGGCTCCGGTCAGCAGCGCACCATGACGCCCGGGTGGCCCCAACGCCCGCATCCATAGGTATTCTCGCGCCGCGGGACCAAACAGGACGCCGCACAATTTCACTATGAAACTCATCATCCAGATTCCCTGCTTCAACGAGGAAGACACTCTCGCCGAGACACTCGCTGATCTACCGCGCTCCGTTCCAGGAATTGACACCGTCGAATGGCTTGTTATTGATGACGGATCAACCGACCGCACGATCGAGGTCGCACGCGCAGGTGGCGTTGACCACATCGTCAAGTTCACTGCTAATAAAGGACTTGCTGCTGGGTTCCAAGCAGGACTGGACGCCTCGCTCAAGCTCGGCGCAGACGTGGTTGTCAACACCGATGCCGACAACCAGTACAACGGCGGCGACATTGTCAAGCTTGTCGCCCCCATCGTCGCCGGCGATGCCGACATGGTTGTCGGGGATCGGCAAGTTCACACAATCCAGCATTTCTCGCCGCTCAAGATCCAGCTACAGCGCCTCGGGTCTTGGGTAGTCAGGCAGGCCTCGCGGACTGAAGTCGCCGACACAACCTCAGGGTTCCGTGCATACAACCGCGAGGCCGCCCTTCAGCTTGTCGTGGTGTCACGATTCACCTACACGCTCGAGACGATCATTCAAGCTGGCAACCAAGATCTCGCAGTCATGGATGTCCCAATCCGGACCAACGAGAAGACCCGTGAGTCACGTCTCTTCCCATCAATGTGGGCGTATGTTCGCCGCAACTCAATTTCGATCTTCCGGATCTACGCCCAGTACCACCCACTCAAGATCTTCTGGGGCCTTTCAATCCTCCTTGGTATCGGAGCTCTCGCTCTCTGGATCCGCTTCTCGATCGCACTGATCGACGGTCAAGGCAGCGGGCATGTCCAGTCCCTCATTCTCGGGGCCGTTCTCTTCAACACCGCCGCGCTGATGGCTGCGCTCGGCGTAATCGGAGATCTCCTTGCAGCCCAGCGAGTCATCTCAGTTAGAACCCTCGACCGGGTCAGGCGCATCGAGCTCAAGCTTGGCGTTGCCCCATCCCACTATCACCCAGCGCAGGAGGCCCGGACCCCTGAGGTCGAAGGCCATGAAAGGATCACCCCCGCATGACTCACGAGCACGAAGAGGTACCAACAGGCAACACGTTCGACAAGTACGGGTCAACAAACCCCTTTGTTAAGCGTCTGATGAGCGGGTTCGAGGGCAACCTTGATGAGCTCTTCAAGCAGGCCGCTCCGAAGTCCATCCTTGATGTGGGCTGCGGCGAAGGTGTCCTCACCGAGCAGTGGGCCGACCAGATCAGCGGCGGACGGATTGTTGGCGTTGACCTCGACGACGCCAAGCTCAAGGCCGAATGGGCCAAGCGCCAGCGCGGCAACCTTGAGTATGTGACAGTCGAACCCGGGAACCTTCCCTTTGCTGACGGCGAGTTTGACCTTGCGACCGCAATTGAGGTTCTGGAGCACGTCCCAGACCCAGAGCACACCGTGGCTGAAATGGCTCGCTGCTGCTCAGGACACATTCTCGTCTCAGTTCCACGCGAGCCACTCTGGAGGATCGTCAACTGCGCCCGCGGGAAGTACCTGACTAGCCTTGGTAACACCCCAGGCCACGTCAATCACTGGTCCAAGCGTTCGTTTGTCAAGATGCTCGCCCAGCACGGCGAAGTGACCGAAGCACGGTCACCGTTCCCCTGGACGATGCTTCTCGTCCGCCGCTAGACATGGCTGGTGCCAAAGCGAGCGAACGCTCGTATGGGGCGAGCGCCAAGGTTCTATCCATCGGGATTGCCTCGACGGGAATCGTCACCTTTGGCTACTTCACAGTTGCCAGCCATGCGCTCCATGGCGGCCCCGGCTACGACCGAGTAGCGCTGCTCTGGAGCATCCTCTTTGTCATCGTCTCAGTGATCTACAGGCCGATCGAGCAGCTTCTCTCTCGGACAATTGCTGACCGCAGGGCGAGGGGATTGGAGGGTCACCCTCTGAGAGTTCCGATGTTGATCCAAGCCGGTTTTGCCGCAACCTTCCTCGCTGTAGCACTACCCCTCAAGGACAGCATCATCAACGGAGTCTTCAGCGGCTCCGAAACGACATATTGGATTCTTGTCGGCTCAACCCTCGCCTACGCGGCCTCCTACTTTGCAAGAGGATGGCTGGCCGGGCACGACAGGTTTGGGCTCTATGGCCTGCTGGTGTTCGTGGAATCGGTCGCCCGCTTCCTCTTTGCGCTTGCCGTTGTCGTGGGCATTGCCGACGGGGAGAATGTTGTCGCACTCGGTATCTTCGCCGCCCCCTGCGTATCGCTCTTAGTGGTGCCAGCAGCATTCGCTCGCAAGAACGCTGACAACCCCCACGACCCAGCCGCATCAATCGTTCCAGCGGTTGATGCTGCGATCGAAGGCGGACCTGGTGCCGAGGCAGCAGAGGAAGCCGCCGGTGACCTTTCCCTGCGTCGTGGAGCCGGTTTTGCAGCCGCAGTATTCGGAGTAATGCTTGCCGAACAGGCCCTCCTCAACGGTGCAGTCATTGCCGTTGCTGCGACCGCGGCTGGGACTGTGGCGGCTGGACTCGTGTTCAACGCCCTCCTGATCGCCCGCGCGCCACTTCAGCTCTTCCAGGCAATCCAGACCTCACTGCTCCCCCACCTAGCCGGCCTTGAGGCCACAGGCGGTCATGAAGCATTCAAGCGAGCCATCGCTAAGACAATCGGCGCCATCGCCATCTTCACGGCGGCGGTAGCCCTCATGTTCCTTGCTGCCGGTCCGTGGATCATGTCGGTTCTCTTCGCAGGTGGACACGGTGCCTATGACCGAATCGGTCTAGCCGTCGTCGCGATCGGAATGGGATTTCATCTAGCGGCAGGCACCCTCAAC
>JBAXCW010000154.1:0-3561 GCA_037141275.1 Actinomycetes bacterium | reverse complement strand
GCTGGAACCTGACCGTGTTGCTGCTCAGGAAGCAATCAGCTGGGCTGAACATATCGTCTTCGCATACCCGGTCTGGTGGGGTACGATGCCCGCAATCCTCAAGGGCTTCGTTGACCGAGTGTTCTTGCCTAGGTTTGCATTCAAGTACCGAGAGGACTCCCCCCTCTGGGACCGTTTGCTGAAAGGTCGCTCGGCTCAGCTGTTGCTCTGCATGGACACCCCTCGCTGGTACTACCGGCTCGCCTATCGCAACTCGGGACACATTCTGATGAGCAGGAACATCCTCAAGTTCTGCGGGATCAAACCGGTCAAGATCAAGACCTTCGGCCCTGTCCGGGCTCCAGCGCGGAGAGCCGTGTGAAGTGGCTTGCTGCTGCGCGGGAGCTCGGCCGCAAGGCTTAGACGGCCGCCCGCGGCGGCCGGTCCGCCGCTAGAGAACAGCGCCTACTTGTAAGCGCCAGCCTCAGCCTTCGCCACAGTAAGAAGATTGCCCATCGCAATGTTCATGTCGGCGAGGTGGAGGCCCCAACTTAGTGCAGGGAAAGGATTGAGCGGAGCCTTCGCGGTTCGACTGGTGACCATCAGTACCTTTGCCCCGTTGCTCGTCACGCAGCTGGCCGAGTAGAGGTCAGGCAGTTGGATCCACTGGCTGGTGATGCCCTTGGGGAGTCCCATGCCAAGCCCGCCAATGCCAAGCCCGATTGAGCTGCCTGGGGCAAAGAAGGCAGATGGGACAATCGTCGCCAAGTTGCCACTGCCACCGGCGAGGTTTGCGGGATTGGTGCAAAGGACTTCCTGAGTCGTCAGGTCACCACCGACAGGGTCAAGCCCAGTCGAGACTGACCTGCCCCAGAATGAATCAGTGGGGACCGTCTGGTTAAAGCTGGAATAGCCGACCACACAGCGCGTCTGGGTGTTCCTCTTGCAGGCTGGAATGTTCTGGAAGTCACCACCACGGTCGCTCCCAATTGCAACCTTCACATTGCCGCCAATCAGATGTGCAGCGACGATCTTCTTACGAACGGCGGCGTTTGGGTCAATCTCAGACTTGATCAAACGGCGCAGGGTGAAGGACCCCTGCGAGTGGCCGATCAGAATCACGCCACGGCCCTTGTTGTAGTGGGCAAGGTAGTCATTCCAAGCGTTCTTGACGTCGCCGTAGGCCTGGTCAGCCATGGCTTGAGTGGCTTGCTCCTGTCGGCCGAGTCCGTAGATAGTCAGCTGGCGGTAGACGGGCGCGTATACCTTGCAGGTTCGGTTATATGGAGCAGCTTGGAAGAGGGCAATCGACTTAAGCTCAGGAGTGACTGCAAAGTCCGCGACCATGGTCTGCTCGTCGCTGACAGTGGGGTAGACGTAGAAGCAGTCGACCTTTGGCTTTGAGGGCACTGAAATGCTTGAGATGCTGCGCGAATTATTGGCCAGAACAGTCGAAGTTGACTGCCTTGTCGAGCATGGGTTAGCTGCAGCCGAGAGAGTTGGCGAGCAAAGCCAAGTCGTGCTGGCGGAAGCTGACCCGGTGCTAGCACCCAGGGCGCCAGTTGCTACGCAGGTTGCAAGACTGAGGACAAGGATGCGGGATTTATTCATGCACGTAGGCTATTGGACGCACTCGCAATAGTCAAGCCAGCAGCGGCCGGACCGTCTGCTGAAAAACCGTCAGGCGTTCTCTACGTGAAAGGCCTCTCCTGCCCGCTCCTGAGGCTCACCGTCAAGGCCACCCTCAATCGGCAGTGTGGGAATCAACACTTCAGACACGAAGGTGTCGGCTTCCTCTTTGGAATTCCAGAGGGCCGTGATGATGACGCCTTCGTCCACCACTGCCGCCGCATGAAAGATCTGACCGGCGGGAAGAGTCCCCGGTGGATGGAGCGCCTTGATTGACTCGTTGTAACGAGCCTCATTTCCACCAGGCCAAAGATGCTGCATTAGGTAGGTCATTGCGCTCCTCCAGTTAGTAGACAACAGTGACCATATAGGTCGGAAGTAGACCAGTGCTAAAAAGCCCGGAATTTGCGAGAGACGCGTTACCGTGTTATGAGTTATTTAGATCTGAACCAGCCGCCATTGGGAAGGTTAAGCTCAATCAATGCGAGCTTTCGGATCTGAGGATCATCCCGCAGGTCAGCCCGCCCCAATGCCGGAAGGCGGCTGGACTTTCATGTCGGTAATGGTCTGTGCATCGCTCGCCCTGGTGCTCGCCGTGTTCTACTTCGACTGCTTCCTAGAGGGCTCGACGGGACTAAGACTGTTTGCCCACTTGGCAATGCTCGTTCCAGCATTCATTGGGCTAACACGGATACGGCACTCTTTCCATCCGAAGATCCGTGGGGATGCTCAGTTACCGCTGCTCTCGCTGGGAGCGGCACTGCTGGCGGTCTGGACGATCCGCGAAGCGGGGATTGATCCGATAATTACGATGGGAATCATCGGCACTGCCTGCGGGTTAGTCGAGCGAGTCGCGTCTCTCAGTCTGGAAAAATCGGCTTGTCTATACGTCGGCGCATTGGTTGGCCTCACTTCACCTGTCGCACTCCACGGCATTGGTCCCATCATTGCCGCTGGTCTAGTTGCTGGGTTGCTCTGGTCGGTGTTACATCCACTCGTGCCGATGATCGGTGGACGGATCGGCCTGACAGTGTTTGTGGCCGTTTTTGCAGTGTGGTTAGTCGCAATCGCTGAGGGTTGGCAGGACCCCGGAATCATGCCTCCCGATACGAACCTGCTCAACAAGGCACTCGTCCTCGCGGTAGCGCTCTCAGCAGCCCAGGTCACCCACCAGCTGCTCAAGACTCGTGTCGTCGGAGTCGTTGGAGCATCCGCGCTCCCAACCGGACTTTTTGCTGTTGGCCTTCTGCTAGTTCCCGAGACTTGGGGAGTCGTGACCGGGACCCTCTCCGTTACTTGGATCGGGGGCAGCTTCATCGGTATGACGGGCTCTGAATGGACTCAATCCCGGTGGGTTCTGCCAGTTGCGTCAGTGGCATTGGGGATCTTCACACTCGGGAGCGGTCCGACACTTATGGGGCTTGGAGGTGGCTCCGGCACCACAGCGGTGATCTCAGTCCTGATCGGGCTCGGAATCTGTGGAGTTAGAGAATCTGCCTTTGGTCTAGCTAGCGCGGGTGACGGTCTTGCGCAGCAGAATCGTGTTGTCGGTGACGAGGTTGTCGCCCCAGATGAAACCAGCTTTGCCCCAGTTCATCGCTGAGAACCCGGTCAGGTGTGGCTGAACTTGGGCTACCGTGTAGAGCTTTGCGGCAGCCCAGTTCGAGGCCGTAGAGGTAGTCGTCCAGTTTGTTGGTTCGGGTGTGTTGACGACTCTGCATGTAGTTGGGTTAGCTAGGCAGGTCGGAAGATCCGTCGGGCCGTGAGAGGTCGTCTTCGCCTTCCAACCACTCCCAGTTACCACTCCGTTTGAAAAGCGAGCGATCAAACCGCCGTCGCCTACACGCGTGTTGTTGTACTCAAGACCCGTCAGCGGGTCGGCGTAGTCAGATGCCTTAAACGCGAACGTCATCGGGTAGCTCGCACGGAAGCTGACGTTGACGGCATTGAATG
>JBAXCW010000153.1:0-3587 GCA_037141275.1 Actinomycetes bacterium | reverse complement strand
ACAGAACGCGCGCCAGAACTTCTCCTCCAGTGCGCCGAGGGCAACATGGCCGTCCGAGCAGGCATACGGCCGGTAGCAAATCAGTGACCCGGCTAGCTCAACCCCGCCCCGCTTGGGCGATGCTCCTTCGAGCAGCGTCTTGGCCGCTGGCATGGCAAGCCATGAGAGGCCGCCGTCAAACATGGAGACATCCACAAACTGGCCTTTGCCGCTCGCGTCGCGTGCTCGCAGCGCCGCGAGAATGCCAAAAGCGGCCATCAAGGCACCACCGCCAATGTCTGCGATCTGCCCTGCGGACTGAACTGGCGCACTGTCAGCATCGCCCGTGAGGCCGAGCAGGCCAGCCTGAGCGAGGTAGTTCATGTCATGGCCTGCAGCCTCGCGCTGTGGGCCATCCTGGCCATAACCACTGATTGCGCAGTAGACAAGGCCAGGGTTGATCTCTTTGAGAACGTCGTAGCCAACGCCAAGTCTGTCGAGCACACCCGGGCGGAATGACTCCAGCAGGACGTCGGCATCCTTGACGAGATCAAGGAGGACCTGCTTGCCACCCTCACTCTTTAGGTCAATGCGGATCGAGCGCTTGTTCCGGTTTAGCGAAAGGAAGAGTGCGCCGCCAGCCGAGTGTTCAACACCCGGGTAGTGCGGTGGTGCCCAGCGAACATAGTCGCCCATGCCCGTGTCCTCAACCTTGAGGACGTCAGCACCGTAGTCGGCGAGCAGCAGCGAGCAGAACGGGCCTGGCAGTAGCCGCGCAAGGTCAAGGACCTTAATTCCGTCCAGCGCCCCAGCAGCCATGGCTAAGGCTTAACCCCTGCGACTTCGCGCTTGGGTGTGTCAAGCATTTCGCGGGCTTGCGCAACCGTTGCTACTTGGCGGCCTGACGCGCTGACCAGCTCTGCCGCCTTGGCAACAAGCTGGCCGTTGCTTTCAACCATCGCGCCATCGGGAAGGTAGAAGTTGTCTTCAACACCAACACGGATGTTGCCGCCAAGCCCGAGGCTGGCTTCAAGCAGTTCCCACTGTTGACGGGACACGCCGATGACACCCCAGTTGTGTTTTACGTCTGGAATCTGGTCACGCATGTGCTCCACGTTCTTGGCGTTGGGACGAATGCCGCCGGTTACGCCCATCACGCAGCTGACCTGAAGTGGCTCCTTCAGGATGCCCATGTCGAGCAGAGGGTCAAGGTTGGCAATGTGGCCGGAGTCAAAGCACTCGTGCTCGGGCCGAATGCCCTCCTCGTTCATGGTTGTTAGCAGTGATGTGATCGTGTCGAAGCTGTTCTCAAACACAAGACCAAAGACGAACGCCTTGCGGGTCTTTGAGTACTTCGCGTAGTTCATTGACCCCATGTTGAGCGCAGCCACATCGGGCTTAAGTGCCTTCAGGTAGGCGATGCGCTTCTCCAGCGATACGCCAACAGCACCAGTTGAGTAGTTGATGATCACATCGTCAACTTCAGCGAGGATTGCTTGCGTGATGGCCTGGAAGTCCTCGATCTCATATGAGGGAGTTCCGTCGGGCGTGCGGGCGTGAATGTGGATCATCGCAGCGCCCTCATCCACCACTCTGCGGGCCTCTGCCGCGTACTCCTCTGGCGTGTAGGGGATTGCAGCGCACTGTTCGCGGTTTGCGACAGCGCCACTAATGGAGTTGGTGATGATGACTGGGTCTTGGGCACTCATACGGGCACCACTGCGTTGCGCTTCCATGGCCGGTCGACAGTCTTGCCTTCGGACATCTCAAGTGCTTGGCAGATCACCTTGCGGGTCTCGCGAGGGTCAATGACGTCGTCAATCATTCCGTTCTTGGCTGCGATGTACACGTCGATGATCTTCCTGTACTCGCTGATCAGATGTGCCTTCATTGCCTCAGGGTCGTCGGCTTCCTCAACCTGTTTGCGCATGACGATCTCAACTGCGCCTTCGGCACCCATCACGCTGATCTCAGCTGACGGCCAGGCGACGATCAGGTCCGGTTCGTAAGCACGGCCATTCATCACGTAGTAGCCGGCGCCATAAGCCTTGCGGACAATGACGGTGATCTTTGGAACTGTGGCATTGGCAACTGCGTGGAGCATCTTTGCGCCGTGGCGGATGATCCCGCCCTCCTCAACCTTGGTTCCGACCATGAAGCCAGGGACGTCCTGGAGGAACAGGAGTGGAATCCCAAACGCATTGCAGAGGTTCACAAACCGGGCGGCCTTGTCAGCGGAGTCGTTGTCGAGAATCCCACCAAGGTGCTTGGGCTGGTTGGCCACAATTCCGCATGGGCGACCTCCGAAGCGGGCGAAGCAGGTGATGATCGTCTTGCCCCACTGAGGCTTAAGGTCGAAGTACTCGCCGTCATCAGCAATGCGGCTGATCACGTTGTACATGTCGTGTGGCTTGCGGTTGCTTTCGGGCAGCGCGTCCAGCAGCTCCTCGTCCCCACGGTCAATTGGGTCAGTAGTCGGCTTGATTGGCGGCGCTTCACCGTTGTTTGATGGGAAGTAGGAGAGGTACTGCTTGATGCGCTCAATGCATTCCGGGTCGTCTGCGACCTCAAGGTCACCGACACCGGACTTGCGGCAGTGAACGCGACTTCCTCCAAGTTCCTCTTGGGTGACGTCCTCGCCAACAGCGGCGCGCACAAGGTGTGGTCCGGCAAGCGCCATCGACCCGCGTCCCTTGACCATCGGGACAAAGTCAGCAAGGCCTGGAATGTAAGCCGTGCCAGCTGCGCAAGGCCCAAGCAGTGCGGCTACCTGTGGGACAACGCCGCTCATCACGACCTCCTCGCGGAACAGGTGGCCTGAGCCAGCGAACAAGGACCCGACTGCCTCCTGAATGCGGGCGCCAGCGGAGTCCAACAGCCAGACCAGTGGCATGCGTTTGCTCAAGGCCATCTCGCGCATGCGGGCAACCTTGGCTTCGCCGGTCATGCCCATCGACCCTGCCATCACGGTGAAGTCGTAGGCGACAACGGCGACGGGGCGACCGTCAACCTTGCCCCAGCCGGTGATCACACCGTCAGCGGGAGCCTCTTTGTGCTCAAGCCCGCGGACTGAGTAGTGGATTCCAGCATGGACGCCAAGCTCAACAAAAGTTCCCTCATCGACGAGCAGGTCCACGCGTTCGCGGGCAGTGAGCTTTTCAGCGGCGTGCTGCGCAGCGATCTTCTCCTCACCCCCACCAAGCTGTGCTTTAGCGCGGCGTTCCGCGAGCTCCTCAACCAGCGGGCGCAGCAGCGAGGTGGGCTGCTCCTCGCTCATCGTCCTTTCCATTCTGGGTCACGCTTCTCAAAGAAGGCAGAAACACCCTCTTGCAGGTCCTCGGTTGAGAAAGCAAGTGTCAGGTTGTGACGCAGGTACTGCAGCGCTTCCTCAAGGGGCATGTCCTGCTGGCGGTGAATGGCGTCCTTGCCAAGCTTCATCAGCACTGGTGAACGCGATGCAAGGCGCAGCGCCCACGATTGGATTGCCTCATCAAGCTCGGCGTCAGGGACAACCTTGTTGACAATCCCAATCCGTTCAGCCTCGGCCGCATCGATGCGATCGCCAAGGAGCAGCAGTTCCGTCGCTTTCTTGCGCGGAACGTTGCGGT
>JBAXCW010000152.1:0-3626 GCA_037141275.1 Actinomycetes bacterium | reverse complement strand
GTCGCCGCCGGTTTCTTCATATCAACGACCACCCTTGAGGTGGTCGTTGTCGTTCCCTTAGTGAAAGGTCTTTGTGGAGGTCGCGGCAGCTCGGAGAGCTATCCCCGACTTTGGGGCGAGCGGCGATGTGCAGCGCTGCTGCGCCCGCGGCGGCACTCCAGGCCGTCGCGGGCGAGCTGCGGCCCGACTCCTCAATGGGAACCGGTGTGGATGGTCCGCTGCGTGCTGAGTCTCCCGATCAACATGCGCTGTCTCAGCTCGGGACGAGTTGTCGGACCCTTTGACTGCTCTGAGAAGTGAAGCGAACATATGTTCGAATGTACGGAACGCGTCGGACGTACTGCAAGACGTCGTTCACGATTCCTAAGATCTCCCGGTTTTGAGGGCTTTCCGGGCTACTAGGGGCAGTAATCGGCCACGCCGATGGGTCAGGTGGCCGGCGCTGGTAGGCTCTCAACACTGGCTAGCACGCCGGTAGAAATCAGACGACCTCCATGGAGAAATTCATCATCGAGGGCGGTGTTCCCTTGTCGGGCACCGTCGTTCCCGCTGGGAACAAGAACGGCGCACTGCCGATACTTGCTGCTGCCCTGTTGACCTCAGAGGAAGTAACTGTCCACAACGTTCCCGCTATTGCCGACGTTGAGACCATGATTGAGTTGCTGGGTGCGCTGGGTGTCGAGATTGCCCGTCCAGCCACAGGCACAGTTGTGCTGAAAGCCGAGAATGTTGAGAACGGCCTCATTGACAGGGCTCTATCCGAGCGGATTAGAGCATCGTTCCTGCTTGCCGGTCCGCTTCTAGCGCGGCTCGGCAAGACGACGATGCCTCCTCCCGGTGGGGATGTCATCGGACGGCGCAGACTTGACCCGCACCTGGACGCGTTCCGCGCAATGGGTGCCGTGGTCGAGCACGGGCGTGACATTGAGATTGCTGCCCCCAACGGCCTAAAGGCAACTGACATTCTGATGGATGAGCCATCAGTTATGGGTACGGAAAACGCCCTTCTAGCGGCGTCTCTGACTGCTGGCACCTCGGTTATCCGTAACGCGGCTAGTGAGCCACACGTCCAAGACCTCGCACGCATGCTGGTGTCGATGGGGGCTGTCATCGCCGGGATTGGATCCAACGTGCTCACGGTTACTGGGAGTGGAAGCCTGCACGGTTGTGAGCACACAGTCGCCCCAGACCACATTGAGATCGGCTCCTTCATGGCGCTTGCTGGTGTTACTGGTGGCGAGATGACGATCACTGGTGTTGTGCCAGAGGATCTTCGGATGATTCGAATGGTCTTTGAACGCATCGGCCTGCGAAGCGAACTTGACGGATATTCTGTCTTCGTTCCGGGTAATCAGGAACTGGTGATTCAGAACGACTGGGGCGGCTACCAGCCCAAGGTTGAGGATGGCCCGTGGCCGGCTTTCCCAGCGGACCTGACTTCAATCGCTCTCGCTCTCGCGACTCAGTCATCGGGCTCAGTGATCATCCACGAAAAGATGTTCGAGAACCGCCTGTTCTTCACTGACAAGCTGCAGGGGATGGGTGCGGCAATCACGATCTGTGATCCACATCGCGCACTGGTTGTGGGACCTAGGCAGCTCAAGGGTGAGCGGCTCGAGTCGCCAGACATCAGAGCCGGCATGGCAATGCTGATCGCTGCTCTCTGCGCTGATGGCATTACGGAGATTGGGAACATTCGCCAAATCGACCGCGGATACGAGCGTATTGACGAAAGGCTCAGGGCGCTGGGTGCAAAGATTGAGCGGGTTGAGGACGGGGTGACCGCGTGAGCCCCGAGCTGAACGGCTCAAATGCCCGGCCCGCGCCCAGTGGAACCCGAGATGTACTGCCCGATGAGATGCGCGAGCTGCGGCAGATGACCAGAGCAATGGTCGACCGGCTTGACGCTGCGGGCTATGGGGAGGTGCGGACCCCAACACTTGAATATGAGAGGTCGATGGAGGGAGCTGAACTCGGTCCCAAGGCCGCTTACCGGCTGATCGACGAACACGGAGATGCGCTCGTCTTGAGGTCTGACATGACCGTGCCTATCGTGCGGGTGGCCGTGACCCGATATGAGGTTGACGCTCTTCCACTGAGGTTCTCGTACCTAGCGCGTGCATGGCGACGGGTCAAGCCAAGGAGCGGAGAGGCCCGCGAGATCCTGCAGCTTGGAGCTGAGTTGATCGGCTCTGAGCCAGTTGAGGCTGCGTCCGAACTGCTCGCACTTTGTGGTGAAGTGCTTGGGGCTGCGGGCCTAGGGAATTGGCAGATCGGCCTTGGAGACGGCCGGATTATTGGGGAACTGATTGACAGCTCAAAGATCGACCCTGCTGACGCCGCTGAGCTCGTCGAGGCTGTCAGGGACCAGGACCTTGTGAGCGTGGACGCATTGGCGACCAAACTGGGGCTCCCCGAGGCCTCGACCGTAGCCCGTACGCGTGTTAGCGGAGGTGATCTTGAGGCCTTTGATCCGGTTGGAATCGGCCTCAACCCGGATTCGCCAGCTTGGAGTCAGCTCTGCCGGTTGGTCGCGTCGCTGCCGTCTGAATTTAGGAGTCGGGTGGTAGTGGATCTAGGCCTCGCGCCGAAGATTGACTATTACGATGGAATTGTCTTTGAGGTCTACGACCCTGCCATTGGTCGAGCACTCGGCGGTGGCGGCTCATACGACGCACTGATGCGAGCTTTTGGGTCGTCGGCCGGCGGGTTTGGGTTTGCTCTCGACACTGAGCAAGTGCACGCAGCGGTTGCAGGCGAGGAGCGAGGAGAAGGGTCATGAGTGGCGACCGTCTAACAATCGCGATTCCCCGCGGCGCCCTTATGGTCGAAGCGCTGGACTGCCTTGAGCGCGCCGGCATTGACACGGCAGAGGTGCGCAGCAACGACCGGAAGCTTCACTTCCCCGACGTCGGCATTGTCACGGTCCGTCCTTCTGATGTACCTACTTATGTGGAATCCGGAGCAGCCGATCTTGGCATTACAGGCAAGGACGTGCTCGTAGAGCAGTCCTACCGCGAATTTGTTGAACTGGCCGACCTCGACTTTGGCGGCTGCACAATGGTTGTCGCCAGCATCGCCGGCAGTCCTGACCCAATGGATGTCGCTGCGGCTCGACTGGGAGTGATCAGGGTTGCTACCAAGTACCCCAAACAGGCCGGTGCCTGGTTTGCCGCACACGGGAAGCAAGTTGAGATTGTCGAAGTCAAGGGCTCGGTCGAACTGGCGCCGCTGACCGGGATGGCCGACGGGATCGTTGATCTAGTGGCTTCAGGGGCCACGCTAAGAGAGAACGGGCTGGTCGCTCGCGCCGAGATTTCAACCACAACGGCGCGCTTGATCGCGAACCCGGTGTCGCACAGGCTCAAGGCAGCGGAGATGGATCGCGTTGCAGCCCTGATGACACGCGCCTGACCTGCGACCATCTATCCAGATGAGCCGGAGATCGAACATAGAACGGACCACGGGGGAGACAAGCATCGCGCTTGTGCTCAACCTCGATGGGACCGAGGAAGGCACGCGGGAGACTGGAATCGGCTTCTTCGACCACATGCTCGATCTACTCGCACGCCACTCGGGGCTTGGTCTGACCGTTAAGGCTACAGGCGATCTCGAGACGGGTGCCC
>JBAXCW010000151.1:0-3634 GCA_037141275.1 Actinomycetes bacterium | reverse complement strand
GTGTGAAAAAGCTCAAGTGGCGAGTTAACTCGCTGTTTTTTAGAAGCTGGTTAGTGTGCGCCGGCGGCAGCAGCGTCGCCGTGCCCAGGCATGGCCTGCTTGCCCGGCAACACCGTGATGGCTGCGACAACGGCGCCAACGGCGAAGATCCCCGCGCTCACCCAGAACGAAACGGTGTAGCCGTGGACTGCGCCTGCTGCACAGACGTCGTTCATCGGCCCGACTAGTGGCTGAAGGCATTGCTTAGCCATCTGCGGTGAGGCGTTGGTTGTGAGGTAATCCTTGTTGGCGTTCAGAGCGATTGTGCTGAGCAAGGCCGTACCCGCGGCGCCACCAACCTGCTGGCAGGTATTGACCAGGGCTGAAGCCACGCCGGCATCCTTAGGCTCAACGCCGAGGGTCGCTGTGTTGATGGCTGTCGCGAAGATGTTGCCGAAGCCAATCCCGAACAGGATCAGAGCGGGCATCACATTTACCAAGTAAGTGGAGTCTGGGGTCAGCTGCGCGAGGTAGATCATCCCCAAGCCGCTCATCGTCATCCCAAACAGGAGCAGTGGGCGCGGCCCATACTTAGGCAGCAACTTAGTCTGGGCGATCATTGAGGAGGAGACGATCGAGATCGGCATCACAATGAACGCAAACCCGGTCTTGACCTGGCTGAAGCCAAGGTTCTGCTGCATGTAATAGGTGAGGAAGAGGAACACGCCAAAGATCCCAAGTCCGGCCAACAGAATCGTTAGGTATGACCCGCCGCGGTTGCGGTCCATCACCACGCGTGGTGGCAGGAGAGGTTGTTTGGCATTGTTGATCCACACCCCAAAGGCGGCAAGGAGTGCAACGCCAGCGCCGAGGAACAGAAGCGTTGTCTGATCGCCCCAGCCGTTGGACTCTGCTTTGGCGAAGCCATAAACAAGCGACAGGAGGCCAAGGGACCCAAACAGGGTGCCCGGAATGTCCAGGTGCGGGTGGGTTGCTGAGCGCACATTGTGAACGAGTGTGAGTGCGGCAATTGCTGCCGGAATGGCGAAGAAGAGGTTCACATACATGCACCAGCGCCATGAGAGGTACTGGGACAGCACTCCGCCGAGCAGAAGGCCCACCGCAGCACCACCGCCGGAGATAGCACCGAAGATCGCGAACGCCTTGCCGCGCTCCTTACCGTCCGTGAAGGTGGTTGTCAGCAGTGAGAGTGCTGCGGGGGCGAGGATGGCGCCAAATGCGCCCTGAAGCGCCCGTGCTGCGACCAGCAGGTGGAAGTCCTGGGCTGATCCGCCTAATGCCGATGCAGCCGAGAAGCCAATCAATCCTGCGATGAATGTCCACTTACGGCCAAAGAGGTCAGAGATTCGTCCACCGAGCAGAAGCAAGCCACCAAAAGCAAGCGCATAGGAGGTGACGACCCAAGACCGCGACGCGTCAGAGAAGTGGAGTGCCTGCTGCGCTGATGGCAAGGCGATGTTGATGATCGTTGCGTCAAGCACAACCATCAGTTGTGCGATGCCGATCACGCCGAGGATGGTCCATCTGCGCTTGTGGTGCGGGTTGTCGTGGAGGACCTGGAGGTTGGCGAGGTCCTGCGGGCTAACTGTGTCTGAGCTCAATTGTTCTCTTCCATGGGCGTGAGCAGTGGAGCTTATGGCGGACCGTGGTCACTTACTGTGCGTTAGCCCACGGAGGGTGAGGAATGTCAAAGCAGGCCCAACCCTTGTTATCTGCCGTGGGTGTCGCCATCCTCACCCGTATGGGCAGAGGCAAAGCAAGACGCGGCGGAAAACGCCAAGACGGCAGAGCGGTAGAACGCCAGCAGGCTTATGAGGATCGCGCGCAGATGATCTGCGAAGGCAAGAGTGGCCGCTACCGCACCGAAGCTGAGGCAAGGCAGTCAGCTGGCTGGGTTAAGTCCCAAAACCCCGGCTCCCACCAGATGAAGGTCTACCACTGTGATCAGTGCGGCATGTGGCATCTGACCACCCGAGGCATGTAGCCGCCGGCCACGTGCTGAGCGAAGTACTGGGAATATTCCAAGCGTGCTGCCCTTCACCCACACCCTCAAAGTTCGTTACAACGAATGCGACCCACAGGGAGTTGTTTTCAACGCGAACTTCCTTCTCTACTTCGACATCGCGTGCACCGAGGCATGGCGCGGAATCCTTGGCGGTGCCGGCTACCCCGATCTTGAAGGCAACCACGGTGTCGACGTTGTGGTTGCCGAGGCAAACGTGAAGTACCTCGCACCCGTCAGGTTTGATGACACCCTCGACATCACCATCGAGTCAGTCGATCTTGGCACGACCTCCATGACCTGGAACCTCGCAATCACCCGCGACGGCCACCGCGTAACCGAAGGCCACATCCGCAACGTCTTCATCTCCCCCGAAACATGGAAGCCAGTAGAGATGCCGGCTGCGGTGAGGGGTGGGTTGCAAACGATGTAATTTGGTGATCAGCCTGGGACCCTGGGTAGGTGGTCAGCCGACTTGACAGAGCAGAGGAACGCCGTCTTCGGGTCGGCTGCGTTGTCAGGTACCCGGACAAGATTGAGCGATCTCGCCGTATGGCCGATGGCTATCCAAATTTCTACTTCCATACGTCTGGCTTAGTGGGGATGACGGCTGCAAAACTGGATGCTGGAGTTAATCGGCCTAAGCCTGTAGTGAGCGATGGAGGTCTCGTAAGAGTTCCCGCTCTTCTGCTCAGGAGCAGTCCCGGTAAGACAGGCACAGATGTAACACCCTGGGAGGACATCTACGACCTAGACAACGGATACATTCGGTATTTCGGTGATAACAAGACACCTGGGAACGATCCCATCAGTGGAGCGCGTGGTAACGGTTACCTTCTCACTCAGTTCGAGCTTCATCAGTCCGGTGCTGCAGAGCTGAGAGCGCAAGCAGCACCAGTCCTGATTTTCCGCGGAGTCTCACGTCAGGGTAAGCGCAAAGGGTTCGTCGAATTCTGCGGAATGGGAGTCATTTCCTCGGCAGAGCGGGTGGTCCAGATTGACAAGAGCGGCGCTTCGTTCGTAAATTACGCGTTCGATATCGCTCTATTTGATCTTCTAGATGAGGACGAGCTGTTCGACTGGACATGGATAAATGCGCGACGCGACGCGGCGATATCGGACAGAGACGTACTCGAGACCGCGCCAAAGGCATGGAAGGAATGGGTTAAGTCCGGAAACGCGGCGGTGCCGCGTCTTCGCCGCAGTGTTTCCCGGCACAGCATTGTCTCAAAGGAAAACCAACTCCCCGCCTTGAGATCAAATGAGGCCCGCATATTGCACGAGGTCTATGAGCACTACAAGGGAAACGAGGTCAAGTTCGAAGCGATTGCGGCTTGGATCACATCTCGAGTGCTTCGCCGGTCTGGAATTTACAAGCCGTTCGGCGTAACGAGAGCGAGCGGTGACCGCGGGTTTGACTTCGTCGGTCGACTTACTGTTGGTAGACCTGAGTCAGGATTTGGAGCCGTTCAGGCAGTGGTCTTGGGACAAGCCAAATGCGAGAAGCCGAACACCCCTACTAATGCCCTCCACCTCGCAAGGACCGTGGCACGACTGAGGCGAGGCTGGATCGGGGTGTTTGTGACCACGAGCTATTTCAGTCGTTCAGCGCAGCAGGAAGTCATCCAAGAC
>JBAXCW010000150.1:0-3639 GCA_037141275.1 Actinomycetes bacterium | reverse complement strand
TCAGCGCCCTTCGCGGCTTTGGGCCCTTTGACGCCAATGGGGAGCTCAAGCTGCTGTGGTCGCGGCGAGCGCCACGGAGCGCCCAGCAGCTGGGCTGAATCAAGCGCCTCAGTCGAGGCGAATGCGTTGGGAGGTTTGATGTCCTTCACTGCCCTTCGGTAACTTAGTCTGCCGAGACCGGCGGTCGGCAGATCAGCTACTCGACGGTAAGGAGGAGCCACCAGCCCGGATGATCCGCGCGAAGATGCTCAACCTCAGGAAACCGGGCCTCGACTGTTCCCTTCAGTGTGTCCCCAAAAGGAGAGCCAGAACCCTCAATCAGAGTGACGATCTCAGCCTCGGCCGGCAGCGCTGCAAGCACACCGTTGAGAGCGGCCTCGGCCTTCCCCCAACTAACAAGCTCGCCACCGACAAAGCCAACGGCATCACCAGTCACGTACCTGCCCTGGGGATCATCCTTCTCTGCTGGAGCAACCCCAGCACCCGTCACGGCAGCAAGTGCCCCGCGTAACGAAACAGCGTTCTCGGCCGCAGAAGAAGCGGTGTAGTGGTGGTGCAAAACAGCGAGGCCCTCTTGGACGCTGGCGGTTTCCACTACCTCAACAACCCGTCCACTCAGCTCAGCAGCCTTGTCCGCGGCCGGCGTGACATTCGCCGACCCAGTGAGGATCACGATTTCCTCCACTGGAGCTGCATGAATCGCGTCAAGGATCTCCTCAGTCGATGGATTCAGCGAAGTCCCTCCATCCAGAACCACAACAGAGGTATCCAATTCGAAAAGGGTCTTCATCGACTCACCAGCGACAACAGCCAACACGAGGGAGCGAGCATCACGGAGTCTGCGAGTGCGGGCGTCGATCTGGGCAAACATGTCTGCCACCTCAATGTCACGGATCTCTCCCTTGCCATCGAACAAGGCCTCAACAGCCGCCCGGTCATTGGAGTGAACGTGCACCCGCAGAACTGAACCGGTCCGACTGCCGACGACCATCAGGCTGTCACCGAGCTGTTCCAGCTCAGGAATGAAGGCCTCGCGGTCAAGGCCCTCGCCGACCACAGCAAAGTTGACGCAGTACTGGAAGGTCGAGGAAGCATGGGACGCGGGGCGCGGCTTCTCGCGCGGGGCCGTGTGTCGGTGAACCTCCGGAGCTACACCATCTTTGAGGGCAGCCACGATGCCAGCGAAGATGACAACCAAGCCATACCCACCCGCGTCAGCAGTGACACCGAACTCATTCAGCTCTGGCAGAAGCTCAGGCCCGCGCCGTACTGAGGCGTCGCCCTCTGAAACAGCGGCCTCGAGTGAGGTTGCCAATGCCGCATTCTGGGTTGCCTCGTCAACGTCATCTGGAAGTGCCGGGGTTCCCTCGTCGACTAGAGCCAGGAGCCGCTTGGCCATGTCATCCATCACAGTGAGGATCGTCCCCTCCCGCGGTTCGGTAACAGACCGCCTAGCCTGCTCTGAAGCTCTGTTCATTGCCTGGGCAAGCATCAGTGCATCAACTGGCTTGTCGTCGTCGATCATCACCTCAGCGGCTCCATGGATCAGTTGCGACAGAATCACTCCACTGTTACCTCGTCCGCCAAGCAGGGCCGCGTTGGTGACAGCATCAACGATCTCCGCCCGGCCAACGGAGTCCAATGATCCCTCTCCTTGCTTCTCGATCAAACGGTCAAGCTCTGTAACGACGCTCTGCAGCGTGCGGACCATGTTGTCCCCGGTATCCCCATCGGCAACCGGGAAAACATTCAAGTCGTTGATCTCCTCGCGTCGCGAGTCAAGCTCAATTAGCGCAGCCGCAACAACAGTTCTGAAGCGGCTAAGCGAGTTGTCCTGGTTGGACACTCGGCTCAAGGCAAAAGCCCTCTAACGGGCTTTAGTGACCTTGCCGGCCTTCAGGCAGCGCGTGCAGACGTGAACTCTCCGAGGAGTTCCACCGTCATTGATGCGAACACGCTGAAGATTTGCGTCGAAGCGTCGACGAGTTGCCCGCATGGAGTGGCTGCGGCTATTTCCGAAGGCAGGACCCTTCGAGCAGACGTGACATATACGTGCCATAGACCAACAGCATACATAGGACAGCACTCCGGAGGGAGTGCGACTCCTACTAGACGCTGAGCTGGCGCTTGATCTCAAGCTGAGCGAGAACCGCACCAGCTGCGTGCCTACCGCTGTCCCGTTTGTCTCCACCGGATCGGGCAAGCGCCTGATCCAAGGTGTCGACTGTAAGGACTCCAAAACCGACGGGGACACCAGTATCAAGACCGACCTGAAGTATGCCGCGGGCTGCCTCAGAGCAGACATAGTCGTAGTGATCGGTCTCTCCCCTAATGACAGCGCCGACACAGACAATTCCGTCAAATCGGCCTGTCAGAGCTATCTGGCGGGCTGCAAACGGAAGCTCAAAGGCCCCCGGGACCCGGAAGTGCTCGATCGAACTCGTGCCCGACTCGCTCAGTTCTGCGCTCGCGCCCGCAATCAGCCGATCCGCAAGATCTCCATAGAAGTCAGCTGCCACAACAGCAAAAGCGGGCTCAGCCAGACTCACTCTTGCTCCGCTTCAGTCACGGAAGACGACGCATCCGAAGCACCCGGCATGTCGTCGTCAAGAGCAAGTCCCTGATGATGGAGAATGTGACCCATCCGCTCCTCCTTGGCACGTAGATATGCCTCATTGTGCGGGTTTGGGGTGGAGATAATCGGTACCTGGTCACTTACTGAGAGCCCGTAACCCTCAAGCCCAATGATCTTCTTCGGATTGTTTGTCAGGATCCGAATGCTGCTCAAGCCCAAGTCCGTGAGGATCTGAGCGCCGATGCCGTAGTCACGCAGGTCGGCGGGAAGACCCAACTTGAGGTTGGCCTCCACAGTGTCAAAGCCCTCTTCCTGAAGCTTGTAGGCCTTCAACTTGTTGAGCAGTCCAATGCCGCGCCCTTCCTGGCTGAGGTAGAGCAAGACACCGCTGCCTTCCTGCTCGATCATCGTAAGAGCCGACTCAAGCTGCTCACCGCAATCACAGCGCAGGGAGTGAAACACATCACCAGTAAGGCACTCGGAGTGAACGCGAACTAGGACATCTGACTTGCCAGCCACATCGCCCTTAACCATCGCGACATGATGCTTGCCATCAACTTGGGACCGGTAGCCAACGCATGTGAAGTCGCCAAACCCTGTTGGCAGTGCGGTTGAGACAACCCGGTCAACGAGACGATCATTCTGACGGCGGTAAGCGATCAGGTCTTGGATCGTGATCATCTTCAAATTGTGGCGTTCCTTGTAACCAATCAGGTCAGTGACCCGCGCCATTGACCCATCGTCATTGACGATCTCGCAGATCACGCCCGAAGGATGTAGGCCGGCCAGACGCGCAAGGTCAACTGAGGCCTCCGTATGACCTGCCCGCTGGAGAACACCGCCCGCTCGGGACTTGAGGGGAAAGAGGTGGCCGCCGTGGATCAGATCTGAAGGACGGGTGTCAGCCGCGATGGCAACTTGAATGGTGTGCGCCCGCTCGGCTGGAGAAATGCCGGTTGTGGTGCCCTCCTTCGCGTCAATCGCGATCGTGAAGGCTGTCTTCATGGGGTCCTCGTTCTTGGCCGCCTGAAGCGGCAGCCCGAGTTCGTCACAGCGTTCAGGAG
>JBAXCW010000149.1:0-3644 GCA_037141275.1 Actinomycetes bacterium | reverse complement strand
CGCCGATGCCCTTGAGCTTCTCTCCCTCATCAAGTTTGGAAGCGAACCTGTCGGCCAAGTCACTGCCGCTCTCGGCAAGGATGCTGATCGAAAACCTTCCACTGCGCTCAACTAGAGGGAGCGTCCGGGCCTCGTTCTCAAAACAGATCAGCACGAGCAGCGGGTCCAGTGAGAGGGAGCAAATCGCGTTTGCTGTCATGCCCCCGTCGGTCCCGTCAGTGTCACGGGCGCAGACCACTGCTACCCCGGTGGGGAAGCGAGCAAATGCCTGCTTCAAACCCTCTGGGCTGGTTGGAAGTTCAGTGCTCACGGGTGGGATCATCGCAGTTGGGACAGCGACGGAATAGCGAGGCCCCGGCGCCAGCCAATTGGTTGCCGCCGTTGGAGGACACCTCGAGGGGACTATGAAAGTCCAAAATTACGAGCCGTCTACCCATGTCCGGCACCGGGGTTGACTGTCACTTCGCCCTCGGTCGTGAGTGTCCTGCCATACCCGCCGTCGTCGTCTGGGATAGGATCCCGCACCGATGAGCAGCATTCGCCCAAAGACCCTTCTCGTGGTTGCCCTTGCCGCCGTTTCGGCAATGGCCGTTAGCGCCTGCGGAACGCAGGAAATTCAGGTTGCCAGCGGCACGCCGATGCACGGTGGCGCTGTTCTCTTCCAGGAGCGATGCGCAGGCTGCCACTCACTTGCTGTCGCCGGGTCGAATGGTTCCGCGTCCAATATTCGCAGCGCACTCCGCAACAACGGTCCAAACTTCAACGTTCGCAAGGAGACCTACCAGCGCGTCCTTTACGCGATCCAGAACGGCGGCTTCTCAGGCGCGATCATGCCTCAGAACATCGTCACTGGCCCTGAGGCCAAGTTGGTCGCAGCATTCCTCGCCAAGTACGCGGGCGCCGATGTTCATACACCAGCCTCTCCAAGCCAGATGACGGGCGGAGCAGCCGCTGCCAAGCCCGCCCCTGCGCCGAAGCAGGACCTCGCAGCACTGGGCGCCACTGTCTTCACCTCCAACGGATGCGGTGCCTGCCACCAGCTCACGGCAGCGGGCGCGACCGGGCAGGTCGGTCCAAGCCTGAACAAGATTGGATCCAAGCCTGCGGCAATGATCAAGCAGTCGATCGTCAACCCCAATGCCGTGATCGCAGCTGGGTACGCCAAGGGCATCATGCCGCCGACCTTCGGCGCATCAATTAGCGCAAAGGACCTTGACGCGCTGATCGCATACCTGCAGAAGGTCGCCCGCTAATCGGCGGGTGGTCCTCAACACGGCACCATCCCGGTCGAGGTAATCGATGCTCGACCTGAAAACACTCCGCGCTGACACAGACTCCGTACGGGCTGCACTTGCCCGTCGCAATGACGGGTCCGACACGCGACTTGACCAAGCTCTTGACCTTGATACCCAATGGCGCCAAGCCACTGCGGCAGCTGAGGAAGCACGAGCAGAGCTGAACGCTGCCTCCAAGGGCCGGACTGGAGCTCCCACGGAGGCTGAGCGTCAGGAGATGTCGGTTCTGGCAGAGAAGGGCCGTGAGGCTTCTGACCAAGAGTCGAAGGCGAAGGCATCGCTTGACGGCCTGCTCGCGATGCTTCCCAACCCTCCTGCGCCCGATGCTGCCGATGAGGACACGGTCCTGCGTGAGGTAGGCGAGTCGGGTGCGCAAGGCCGCGATCACCTTGACCTTGCTGGCCCAATGATTGACATGGAAGCCGCCGCGAGGCTTTCCGGCTCACGCTTCGCGTATCTGCGCGGCCCACTCGTGATGGTTGAGCTCGCACTCGTCCGCTACGCATTGGAGCTGCTTGGAGGCGAAGGTTTTGAACCGGTGATCCCACCCGTCCTCGTGCGGGAAGAGGCACTGTTTGGAACTGGCTTCATGCCCGACACCGAACAGCAGATCTACAAGCTTGCCGATGACGACCTCTACCTGACTGGCACCAGCGAAGTCGCGCTTGCCGGGCTCAACGCTGGGCAGATAATCGAACAGGGTGATCTTCCACTTCGCTACGCAGGCTTCTCACCTTGCTTCCGGCGCGAAGCAGGCTCCGCAGGCAAGGACACGCGTGGCGTGTTCAGGGTTCACCAGTTCGACAAGGTCGAGATGTACAGCCTCGTGCCACCCGATCAGTCAGAGGCTGAGCACGAGCGCATCCTAGCCCTCGAGGAACGCATCCTCAGCGAACTTGGGATTCCATACCGAGTCGTCAACATCGGGGTTGCTGAACTCGGGGCCTCCGCTGCCAAGAAGTACGACTGCGAGGCATGGCTTCCAGGGCAGGGCAGATGGCGTGAGTTGACCTCCTGTTCCAACACCACCGACTTCCAAGCCCGCCGTCTCAACATTCGCATGCGACCTGAGGGTGGCGGCAAGCCGGAGATCCTCCACACACTCAACGGGACCGCTGTGGCCGTGGGACGAACGCTGATTGCTCTCCTTGAGAACGGTCAGCGTGAGGATGGCACTGTCGAAATGCCGCAGGTTCTGGTTGAGCGGGGCGCACCAGCGGTGCTCTCAGCCAACCCTTCAGCCTGACCGCCGACGCGCAGGTTCCCGGATACGCGGGCTGAGTCGGTAACAATGTTGGAGTGACTTACGACCCTGACCAACTAAAGGCCCGACGGAAAGACTCGCGGGAAGAGACAAGCCGCTCCCGCCTGACGCTGATTACCGTCCTGCTTCTTGCCATAGCCGGGGTTGGAATCGCACTCGTTGCTCAGAGCCGCAGCTCAACCACCTCGGCGGCCGTCACTGCTCAGCCGGCCTCTCCCGGCACGCAACAGACAGCCTCAGCGGCTGAAACCACGGCAGCCGTCCAGACCGCCCCGGACTGGACGAAGCCACTCTCGACACCAGCTCAGGAAGCAGCGGCAGTCGCACGGCTGGCAGGTATCGGCAAGCCCATCTACTGCGCTGGCGGCCACAAGGGGCGCTATGTGGCACTCACGTTTGATGACGGCCCGGGGGCCTACACGCACTTCGCGATCCGCAAGCTGAAGAAGTGGAAGGCACGGGCAACATTCTTCGTAGTTGGCGAGCGGCTCAAGGAGCCAGCGTGGAAGGCTTGGGCCAAGCGAGAGAGTCTCCTCGCAGCGACAGCTAACCACTCCTGGTCGCACCCGTACCTACCAGGCTTGGACTTGGCATCCGCCCGGCGTCAGATTGCCGACACAACCTCGCTCGCCGAGGAAGTCACAGGCACAAAGGTCCAAGTCTTCCGCCCGCCATACGGAGCTCGCAACGCTGCAATCGATTCGATCATCTCCCAGCTTGGTTTGGCTGAGATCATCTGGGACATTGATTCCCTTGACTCACAAGGAGCGAACTACGCCGGGATCGCCAGGAACGTGATCGCCGGTCTCAAGCCCGGCGGGATCATCCTCATGCACGAGAACCGCGGGCAAACCATTAGAGCGCTTCCCTACATCCTGCCCGAGCTGGCAAAGAAGCACCTGACCGCTGTCACCGTGCCCGAACTCTTGGCTCTTGACCCACCCAGTGATGCGCAGTTGGCCGCAGGCCCCAATGGATGCGGCAACTTGAGGGGTCACGGCAGCCCAACTTCCTGACCGGCACGGGGGAAGCTGACACCCCGATCGCTGTATGGAGTGGATTTTGTGACACGGTGTCTGTAGAGT
>JBAXCW010000148.1:0-3716 GCA_037141275.1 Actinomycetes bacterium | reverse complement strand
GCGTTTGACATTCCACTCGACCCAGCTGCCACGCCCACCGAGCGCTGGCGCAAGCGACTCCACACTGGCCCTCACCTGATGCGCTATTCCGGCAGCGGGGAGCTGATCGCCTGTGACCACAAAGCCCCGTGGCCGCTCGGCACCCGGCTTGGGTCCTGGCTACTGGAAAAGGGCCTCAGTGATGTGATGCGCAGGTCAGGCGAGGATCGTCCGGGGCTTGAACCGAAGCTGGCGAAGTTGATTGCCGGAGAGGACGTCGTTGTCTTGGATATTGAGACAGGCCTCGAGCGGGCCAGAGCCGCGATGCCAGTAGTTGCGCAGTCGGTGATGTTCCCAACGGCAGGTCAGAACCGTGACGTTGTGATGGCAACCGTCACCGGCATCTTCCGGGTTGGGATTGACCCAAGTCCCGGCAGGTAGCCTTATCGGCGTGACCGCGCAGCCCGTCTCCAGCTGGAGGACACGCAACTGGCGACTGTCGGTTGTGGCAGTGACACTCGCGGGCGCCATCGCTCGCATTATTGGAGCTCGCGACAGCATCGCTTGGGATGAGGTGTATCTCTACTCGTGGGTTCATGGGAAGGGGTTTGGCCAGATGCTCCATCTGGTCGCCGCCAAGGAGAAGACACCCCCGCTTGGATTTGTTCTTTCGTGGATCTGCGACCAGCTGGGGTCCAGTCCCAGCCTGATCCGCATCCCGTCGCTCATTGCTGGGGTAGCCCTGATTCCGCTTGTCGCCGCGCTCGGCCGCAGGCTTGGCGGGCAGCGGACCGGACTGGTGGCGGCACTGCTGGTCGCAGCCAGCCCGTTCCTTGTCTTCTATTCCGTGGAGGCAAGGTCGTACTCATTGACGGTGGCTCTTTGCACCGCGTCGACCCTGCTGTTGGTTCGCGCGTTGAAGGACGGCCGCCGGGCTGATTGGGTCGGCTACTCGCTGCTTGCCGCGCTTGCCCTTATGAGCCACTACACAGCCTTCGCTTTCCTAGTGGGCCAAGTCGTGTGGGCGCTGGTTGCCTACCCGCGGAACCGGAAGGCTGTCGCCCTCAGCCAAGCGGGCCCACTGGTCGCGGCCCTCGCATGGCTTCCATGGCTCAAGCAACAGGTTGACAATTCCAGCGACGAACTCCATCGCATTGCCGCGATATCGCCACTTGACTTGGGGAACGTCAGCGCGATTGTCGGTCATGCCCTCGTTGGACACCCACTCACCTCGGTTGAGCGGGTCCCTGGCCAATGGGGAGTTAGCCTCGCTCTGGCGGGCGTCGCGGTTGCAGCTGTTGCTCTGGTTACTGATCGACTTGGCGGTCGGGCTCCTCAGGAACCGATGGCCCGGACCAACATTTGGCTGCTGGTAGTTCTCGCACTCGCTCCGCTCGCGCTTGCATTGGGTGTCAGCCTCCAGCCAGGCCAGAGCATGTTGCTCGCACGGAACTTGATCACCGGGGTTCCGGCGGCCGCGGTACTTGTAGCGGCCCTGATGGCATCTCGGGGCAAGGCGGTACTAGTGATCTCAGTGGGCTTACTCACCACCGGACTGGCGCTGGGGACAGTGGTTGAACTGCGCCAAATCCAGCGGCCCGCAGCTGGGGCTGCTGCCGACGCGATCGCCTCGCGCTGGAAGCCCGGCGACAGGGTGATCGATCTCTGCTGCCTGAGCGGTGGCGACGGCCCCCTCGGGACCGCCCTCGCTCTGCAGCTGACCAAGGGCCCGCGTGCCTCACTGACCGTCCTTAGCCGGGGTGGCGACAGCGCCTACGCAGCCTCGCTCAAGACAAACGGCCGCGTGTTCATCGTCGGCTACCAACTACCTGGGGCCTCAGAACCAATCTTCTACGCCCCGCCAAAAGCATGGGCTACAAGATTCCAGCGAACTTGGGCAAGAGAGTGGCCCGGGTTAGTAGAGACTGTGGCTTGGGAGTTCAGCCAGCGCTGACGGTGATCTTCGCTGCTGCCGCCCGCGCAATGTCACGGGCTGTGTCGGGATCGCCAGCGGTGGCGAGGACAACGCCCATCCGGCGACCAGGCCGGGCATCGGGCTTGTTGAAGATGCGAACGTCAAGGCCATCGGCAGAGCCCAGCGCCTCGTCAACTCCGTGTATCACTGGGTTAGAGATGTCTGCGTCAGCGAGGACCACGCAGCTCGCTCCGGGTGAGCCAAGTGGGATGTCGCCTGCTGGCACTGGGAGGCTCAGGATCGCCCTTGCGTGGATTGCGAATTCGGACAGAGACTGAGTGGCCATAGTGACCATGCCAGTGTCATGGGGACGCGGGGAAACTTCACTGAAGAGGATCTCGTCACCGCGCACGAACAGTTCAACGCCAAACAGGCCATAACCACCCAGTTCGTCGGTGACACTCTGCGCCACCTGCTTGGCTTGGGCGAGCGCGGCATCTGTCATCTGCTGGGGCTGCCAGCTCTCCCGATAATCGCCATCAACTTGGATGTGACCGATCGGAGCGCAGAACGATGTTCCACCAGCGTGCCTGACTGTCAGCAGGGTGATCTCGTAATCAAAGTCAACAAAGCCCTCGCAGATGACCCGCCCAGCGCCTGTGCGGCCCTGCTCCTGAGAGTAGGTCCACGCGGCTTGCGCGCCGCTGAGCTCCCTGACGACTGATTGCCCTTTGCCAGATGAGGACATGACCGGCTTGACGACGCAGGGGACTCCGACCTCTTCTACTGCTGCGGCGAGCTCCTGTTCTGAGTCACAGAATCGGTAGGGAGACGTCGACAGGCCGAGTTGCTCGGCTGCGAGCCGCCGGATTCCCTCACGGTCCATTGTCAGCACGGTCGCCCGGGCTGTTGGGACTACGTGCACGCCCTCGGCTTCCAGCAAGGCGAGTTCCGAGGTGACAATCGCCTCAATCTCAGGGACGACGAGGAGCTTGGCGCAAGGCCTCAGTAGTTCGGCTTCGATCAGGTTCCGCAGTTGGACGGGGTCCGTCATGTCGATCACTGCGTAACGGTCTGCCACTTGGTGCGCGGGAGCGCCGTCGTAGCGGTCAACCGCGAGTACTTCACAGCCCAAACGCTGCGCCTCAATAGTGACCTCGCGCCCGAGCTCACCCGAGCCCAGCAGGATCAACCGCGTTCCTTGCTCGCTGCCTGGCTTGCCGATACTGGATCTCGATAACATCTGGACGGAGAATACGGATGGCAGGCAACGGGTTGGCGCGCACCCAATTCCCGCGGTGGGTTGCTGACGATGGTCCGACTGCGTAGGCTCTCCGCCATGAACCTCACACAGCGCATCACACTCACAGCCCTGTCCGCCGCCGCACTATCAGCGTTTGCCGTTGGCCCAGCCGTTGCGGCCGAGCCCGTCTTGGTCACGCCTCAGGTAACTCTTGATGCCGCTTACCACTGCCACGGTGTCGCAATCACCGCAACCTCCCTGACGCCAATCATGCTCGTGACGGGAACTGGTGCCACAGGCGAGGCCGCTTTCGGTATTGGCGAAGGTGCCTTCAATGCCTACGGCCACCCTGTCTGTGATGTTGATTTTCCTGACAACACAACTGCTGACGTCCAGGTCTCAGTTGAGTACCTCGTCAACGGCATCAACCGCATGTACGCAACTGGGCATCGCAAGATCGCCGTCTACGGCATTAGCCAGGGTGGCCTGCTTCCCCGTTGGGCGCTGACCTACTGGCCAAGCCTTCGGGCGAAGGTCTCCGATGTGGTTGGCGCTGCTGGTACCCATCACGGCAGCACG
>JBAXCW010000147.1:0-3720 GCA_037141275.1 Actinomycetes bacterium | reverse complement strand
GTGTCGGACTTCGGTAAAGCTCGCCAACCCAGTTATGCGCTCCCGGCTCGTGGAAATCGGGGGCAGCGTAGATCACAAGGGCGCTGCTCAGCTGACGTCCTTCCCCACCAGGAGCGGGACCCGTGGGTTGCTCACTCTCAGCAGCCATCAGCCGTAATGCGTCCCATCCGGATTATCGCTTCAGCCTTGGAGCAATCACAGCTTCGCAAAGCTCTCCATTGCGGACGTACTGAACTTCACATGGCTCGCCAATCGACCATCTGTCGAGCAGAATCTGCAGGTCATGGAAGTGGTCAACTTCGCGTCCACGGAAACCGATCACTACATCCCCGTTCTTCATTCCTGCCTTGGCTGCAGGGCCCTTGGGGTCCGTGACTCGCAGCAGCTTCGCTCCAGCCCGCCGGTCCCAAACTCGTTGCTCCTCCGGGGTGAACTCGTGGATGCCAACCCTTGCGCCAATTGCAGAGCGCTTGATCACTGGGTCGCCAAACTCTAAGAACTCGCGGAGGTGTTTGGAAATGGTCCGTGACGACACGGCGAGATTCAGGAACCCTGACCACCCGTGGGTGGGCTTGTACCCGCGTGTGTTCATTCCCAGAATGCGTCCCTCGTCGTCGATTAATGGTCCGCCTGAGTTGCCCTGCCTTACCTCGGCATCAGTCTGGACAAGGTCACCCCAGATCTTCACTCCATCGCTTGAATGTGGAACGCTTCTCTCCACTCCGCTGACGACCCCTTTGGAGACACTGCATTCAAAGCCGTACGGGTTGCCTAGTGCGTATGCGGTTTCACCCAAACGCACCGTGTTCATGTCTCGGAAGGCAAGGCGAGCCTTGGGCTTCTCCTCGACCGTAATGAATGCAACGTCAGACACTTTGTCGATCAGAATGATTTTCGCCCGGCAGTCGTAGCCCCCTCCAAAACGAACGAGAACAGCAGGCTTCTCTCCATCCACAACGTGAGCGTTGGTAGCCAAGAGGACGCCTCCAGCTTTCTTCGACTGAGCTGCGGTCATCTTGACGGCGAAGGCGCTTCCTGTCCCACCCCCACCCTTGGTGGTCACTTGCACCAAGGCGACTGCTGGCGTGACCCTCGCAATGAGGTCCGGAGCTGAAAGGCGGCGAGAGCGCGTGGTCTTAGCGGGACTGCTCATCGCAGCGAAGATTAACCTAAAGGCAACCCGAGTTCCGTTTGCCTTCGTCAGCCCAATGGCTTAGGGTTGATTATCTTCAGAGCCTGGGCTCGGAGCAACCCAAGAGTGACTGAGAGGCTCAAAATGGATCAAGAGATGGCCATGACGCTTGCAATAGGGATGTTGGAGAACGAAGGACTGAAATACAACCTCAGGCCTGACAAGAAGGAAGCAGTAGTCCATTGGGTGAACAGCTCCACCTTTGTCAGCACTGAGGTCGGAACAGTCAGCAACAAGGTGTTTGTCACATTCACCACTCCCTTGGTGACTGATTTTCGCCTGACTGACAAGAACCGTCTCAAGGCCTACGAATGGGTGAATGAGAAGAACAGCCGTTTCAGGAGTTGTCGATTCTCTCTTGTCCCTGAGACGCCGAAGGTGGGAGCTAAGTCGTCCAATGCCCACGTTCGAATGGAGTACGAACTACTCGCCGACAACCTCCACCAGGCAGAGTTCTCACACGTGCTCAACTGGATTGGATTGACAGCAGAGAAGCTTGACGGTGAGTTCATTGCCGACTTTGGAGGCAAGACTCACAAGGAGTCAGTCGAAGCGAGGCAGAAGGCCCCGAAGCCTTTCGCCGGGACTGTCGCGGAGTCGGTCGAAACTTAACCGCCGATCCTCCGGGAACGAGTTTGCATCCGCTTCAAGTAGCACCCGATTGCAGTGCCCTTGTCAAGCTACCCGCCTACGCCACCATGCCAGGAGCACGCGCCCTGCTTACCCCCTGAGGAGGAGACCGTTCCGTCTCGGCAGATGACCATGTATCCGGAACCTCCGGGAATCATTCCTTGACTTCCGTAGCTGTCGGTTCCACCTCCCGATCCAGTCCCACCTACTGCGACTGGAGGTGCTTTGACCGTAGTGGTAACCACCACAGTCTTAGTCGTTGTCCTTGGTGGGAAGTCTTTCGCCGCAGCAGTAGACCCGGTTGAGCTTCCAGCGAGGTCAGACGCTGTGACCATTTCCGCCGCTTGCCCTTGCGCGGCGTCGGTCCCGAGGCTCTCACCGATGGTTCTAGCTGCCGCAGGATCACCGCCCGATAGAACACCGACACCGACACCTGAGCCAAGCCCCAGGACGAGTGCCAGAAGCAACGCCAGAATCCACTTGCGACCCTTAGCTTCTTGTTTCACTGTTGGACCGTCGTTGTGGACTTAGTTGTGACGGTCCTAGTTGGAGTGTGTGCCCGCCGATCAGAGTATGCGTTGGACGATGCATCTGACTTGGCCTGCTCGGCGGCCAGCGTAGCTTCGTACAACGCTTGCGAATAGCCAGCAGTGCTCGCAGTGCTCTTGATCATCACGAGGTTAGGAGACCTAAGGTCGGCAACAACAAAGCCCGTGAGGCCGCCGCCAATGAAGATGGCTGCGATCAGGGCTGTCATGCGCGAGCGACTCACGGTTCGAACGCTACTCGAGCATTGCGTATCTTGTTCAGGACGCTAATCCTTCTTACAAAACGGGCCCGCATCAGCGAGACAATCCGAGAGCTCTCCCCGCGCATACCGGGCGGCATCAGTGCTACTCGCGGAAAAGTCACTCTCGATTACATGGCTCTTACAGCCGTCAAGTTGTCCCTGCGAAACTGAGCCGTATTCGCAGTAGCGGGCAACAGGGTCGCCGCCACCGCAGGCGCTCATGACAGACGAAAGCAGCAGGGCTAGGGCCATCTGAAGCAGCAGAGTCCTCATTGATGAACAGCCTAGATGCCGAAAGGGACGGCGCCTGTCAGCGCCCCCACTACGCAAGCGCAAAGAACGCCTCACCAATTCTGGAACCTTCATCAGAGTGCAACACTTCACCTCATGTCCACCTCTGTCTCGCAGCACCTAACCAGAAGGCATCTCACAACAAGCAGCGGGCGTCCGCAACTCGAAGTGAAATCAGCGGAAGGATCGGGCGTCGTATGGCTCGACCTAGCGGTTGCCGATGCTTCAATAACGGCTGCGGCGCTCAGGGCGGAACTTGAACCCCTTATGTCTCTTGATGAACCTTCGGTGACTCAGGACGACATTGCTTCAACGGTCGAAGACCTTCTCGCTAGCGATGAATGGCCCGAGGTAAGTCGCTACGGCCAGATCCGCAAGCTTTCAGCCACTTTTCTGATCCCAACGCCAGCCACACTCGCGCGTTCTCACGACGATAGTTCCCAAGCTAAAGCGGACTCCCCCATTCTGTTTGCAACGAGGCTTGAGCTGGCCCTCTCAGCGGGATGGATAATCTCCGTCTGGCATCCGGTCTTTCAACTGACGCAGTCGACGGTCCGTCACGAACCACCAGCTGAAGCTCTACACCGCGTCCGTGACACAAACGCGCTGACCGTCTCTGAACTCGTGGAGGACAACCAATTGACTACGTCGGGGGACCTTGCTGTCGCGATCCTAAGTTCATCCGTCGGAAGCTTCTCTCCGCATCGCAAGGAGCTGCACCAGCGACTGGACAATTGGGAACACGATTACTACGCGGCTAACTTCAGCGCCACTGAAGCCGGAGGCGTTCCTTCCACGCCGGTTGCAAGGCGAACGG
>JBAXCW010000146.1:0-3756 GCA_037141275.1 Actinomycetes bacterium | reverse complement strand
GAAGAGTCCGCTGCGATCGCCGCAGCGCTGGGCCAGTTCATGAGGCAGACAGCACCAGCAGCGGTTACTGCAGGGCCTTCCATTCCAGCCTGGCAGCGAGCAAGTCTTGCCGAAGGCGTGGCTCGCGAGTTCAGCTCGCCGGTCGAGCAGTTCGGCTTTCCCGCTTAGCAACCAAAACGTCGCAGCGGCGGTTCCGCCGCGCGGCAGTTAGGATCCACCGCCGTATGTTCAACAAGGTTCTAATCGCCAACCGAGGCGAAATCGCTATCCGCGTCATCCGTGCTTGTGAAGAGCTCGGCATCGACACGGTCGCCGTCTACTCAGAGGCTGACCGCGACGCACTCCACGTCAAGCGCGCGACGGAGTCCTATCTGATCGGCCCTGCCCCAGCGGCAGAGAGCTATCTCGTTGTAGAGAAGCTGCTTGATGTGATCGACCGCTCAGGCGCTGACGCCGTTCACCCGGGCTACGGCTTCCTGGCTGAGAACGCAGACTTTGCCCGCGCTCTAGAGGAGCGAGGTGTCGTGTTCATCGGACCTCCAGCTTCCGCGATTGACGCCATGGGCTCCAAGACGAAGGCCCGCGAGCTGATGGCAGCCGCCGGCGTACCGATCGTCCCAGGCACCACTGAGGCCGTTGAGACGATCGCCGATGCCCGCAAGATCGCCAAGAACGACATTGGCTACCCGGTCGCAGTGAAGGCTGCTGCTGGCGGTGGCGGTAAGGGCTTCCGCGTTGCTCTGACTGAGGACGACATTGAGGAGGCCTTCGAGGGCGCTGCGCGTGAAGGTGAGAAGTTCTTCAACGACGGAACCGTTTACCTCGAGCGATACCTACCCGACCCACGGCATGTTGAAGTTCAGATCCTCGCTGACCGCCAAGGCAATGTTGTTCACCTCGGGGAACGCGACTGCTCAATCCAGCGCCGGCATCAGAAGCTGATTGAGGAAGCCCCAGCACCAATGGTTGACGAGGAGATGCGCGCTCGGATCGGCAAGATCGCCACGGATGCAGCGCGAGCAGTCGGCTACCACTCAGCGGGAACGATTGAGGGAATGCTCCAGGACGGCGAGTACTACTTCCTTGAGATGAACACCCGCGTTCAGGTCGAGCACTGCGTGACCGAGATGGTCACCGGCATCGACATTGTCCGCGAGCAGATCCTGATCGCAGCCGGGCAGGAGCTGAAGTTCACTCAGGACGACATCCAGATGAAGGGCCATGCGATCGAGTGCCGCATCAATGCGGAGAACGCAGCCAAGAACTTCACCCCCGCACCGGGAATGATCACGAACTACCGCGAGCCAAATGGCCCAGGCGTGCGAGTTGACTCAGGCATTGGTCCCAACAGCGAAATCTCCCCAATGTATGACCCGATGGTCGCCAAGCTGATCGTCTGGGATGAGGACCGTGAGAGCGCAACCCGCCGCATGCTTCGCGCACTGGGCGAGTATGAGATCGGCAACCTGACGACCCTGCTGCCCTTCCATAAGGCGATCCTTGCCACTGAGCAGTGGGCCAAGGGCGAGACCTGCCGCGACCTCGTCGAGGACAAGGCGTGGTTGAAGGCCACTGATCCACCCGCACCTGAAGTTGCCGACGCACCCGAGGGCGAAGAGCCTGCCCCTACGGTCACGCAGGACTATCTCGTTGAGGTCTCAGGCCGCCGGTTTGATGTCAAGGTTGTCGGTCCGGCCTTCGGCGGTGGCGGTGGCGCAGCTGCCCCAGTCGCCAAGAAGCCTTCACGGGCCAAGCGCTCCGGTGGTAGCGGTGGTGGCGGAGACGCCCTCACCTCGCCAATCCAAGGAACTGTCTTTAAGGTCCTCGCCGAAGCCGGCCAGAAGGTTGAAGAGGGAACGCTGATCTGCATCATCGAAGCGATGAAGATGGAGAATGAGATCACCGCCCACAAGGCCGGTGTGATCAAGGACATTTCCATTGAGGTTGGCGGCGCAGTTGGTAGTGGCGACACGATCGCGCTGATCGTCGCCGACGACGCGTGAGCGTCCGCGTCTGGCGCGCCGAGCCGCACGAGGCTGAAACAGTCGCGCGGCTACTGGTTGCCTTCCGTGACAGCTTTGGCCGAGATTGGCCGTCCGACAATGCCTTCCTGGCTGGCGTTGAGAAGCTCATCCTCAACGTTGACACTGACCTTCTCCTCGCGGCCCCCAACGATGATTCGCCTCCGACTGGGGTTTGCCAACTGCGCTTCCGGTTTGGGATCTGGCACGCGGCCACGGACTGCTGGCTTGAGGACCTTTACGTTGAGCCCGCGTCACGCCGCACTGGTGTTGCCAAGGCACTTGTTGAGTTCGCCGTGCAGCAGGCACAAGCCCGCGGCTGCCGCCGCATGGAGCTTGATGTCAGCGATGTCAACGAGCCAGCAATCGCTCTCTATCAGTCACTTGGCTTTGGGTACAAGAGCGAACCCAATAAGGACTTCTTGATGCGCCTCACGCTGCCCGACAGTCAGGACTGACTGCGCTCGACGTTCTCGGCGTGAATGCGCCGCTGCTCGGGAGTGTTACGAGCCAATGGAAGCGTGGCACTGGCCCCGTCAGCTTCAAGGGCATTGAGGTAGGCGAGGTCTTCGTTGATTAATGCGTCGGCACGGATTGGGTCAAGGAGTCCACCGTGGCCGGGCACAATGCTCGTGGCCTGGGCGACAAGCTCCCGCAGGCGCCCAAGGGTTGCCTTGTAAGCGCTGATTGACCCGCCCGGGGAGATCATTGGGATCTCCACAGGTGAGATGTAGTCGCCGAGAACCAGCACGCCACACCAGCGGGCAAAGATCGCCATGCCATCGGCCGTGTGGCCTTCCGTCGGGTGGAGCTCAAGCTCCTGTTCGCCGATCTCCAACAGGCCGGGGACGGGAAGGGCTTCCGCAGCGGGCATCGATAGCGGTCGCGCGCGCTTGACGTACCACTGCTCATCGAACTGCCGCAGTTCACGCGCGGCAGCACCGGGTTCAGCAGTCAGCCGTGCGGCTGTTGTCTGCGCGACCGCGAGTGGTGCATCGGGGAAGGCCTGGCCTCCGAGCAGGTGGTCCCAGTCGGCATGCGTGGCCACAAGACCAACTATTGGGAAGCCAGCCTGTTCAAACAGTGATGGCAGCGTCTCGAGCTCCTCTGGGAGGATCGGGCTGTCGATCAGGAACGCTTCGTCCCCGCTGCGGATGGCAACGGCGGCGGTATGCCAAATACCACTCTCTAGGAGCAGGACATCTTCATGCAGGGCAAGCGCACGCACAGCAGCCCAGAGGGTCTGCTCAGCTGACGCCGAGCAGCGTCAGTGCCTCACGGAGGTTCTTGACCTCAGCGTCAGGCTTCTTCTGACCCTTCTCGAGGGTCTCCTTGTTCCGGTTAACCCAGATGACTGGGACCTTCATCTTCAGGCAAGGCTCAACATCCGTGTGGTACGAGGATGAAATATGGACCCAGCCCTTCTTGCCGCCGATGCGACGGGCGAACTCCTTGAAGTGAGCTGGTTCAGGCTTGTATGCGCGAACCTGCTGCGCGGTGACGACAAGGTCAAAGTCAAGTGGGATGCGACGGCGGGTTTCGCCGAGCAGCTTGTCGTCAATGTTGGAGATCAAACCGGTCTTGAAGTTCTTGGAGAGCTTCTTGATCGAAGGGTTGCTTTCAGAGAACGGCTTCCAGCTTGAGATGGAACCTGGGAGGAAGCCAGCCTGTGATGGCTCCAGCCGCCAGCCGATGTTGTCAGCGATATCGAGGATCGTGCGGCGCAGTACTTCGG
>JBAXCW010000145.1:0-3780 GCA_037141275.1 Actinomycetes bacterium | reverse complement strand
GTCATCGGCGGGGATGACGCGCGCGCCATCGACAAGGTCGCCGAGCTCTATGCCGACGCGCTTTCCGAGGTTGATGTTGAGCTACCAGCGCCGGCATGGGAGGGCGGTATCCGCGGCTGGTTTGTCTACGTGGTGACGCTGCCGGAGTCTGTCGACAGAGACTCCGTCATTCACTCGCTTAGAGCCGACGGGATTGACTGCAAGCCATACCTTCCGGCTCTCCATCTAATGCCTCACTTGGCGCAAGCAAGTGGAGCGGTGCCCGGGGAATTCCCTGTGACTGAGGCCGCGGGATCACGTGGTCTCGCGCTTCCGTTCTTCCCGGAATTGACGGAGCCTGAGGTTGCTCGTGTCGCGCAATCGCTCGCAGCCGCGATGACGAACGCGCCGGGCGCTTAGACTCAGCGGCCGTGTCCCGCTTCAGAGAACCACAAGATCCGCTCTTCAGTCGGATGAACAGCTCGGCCGGCTTTGATTGGCGGCTGGCTCCTTACGACATTGCTCTATCGCGGGCACATGTGACGATGCTGGCATCGAAAGGGATCATCGAAACCGCTGACAGTGTTGCGATTATCGGCGCTTTGGACACGGTCGAGGCAGAGCTTGAGAGCGGAGAGTTTGAGTTCCTTGACACGGATGAGGACATTCACATGGCAATCGAACGGCGTGTGACTGGGCTGATTGGTGATGCAGGCGCGCGGATGCACACTGCCCGTTCCCGCAATGACCAGGTGGCGACCGGTCTCGTGCTTTGGATTCGCGCTCACGCTCGGGCCGCTGCAGATGCCTGCGGGGAGCTTGAGACCGTCCTGCTGGCGCTCGCTGAGGGTCATCTGGATTGGGCGCTTCCGGGCTATACCCATCTTCAGCGGGCTCAACCCGTCTACCTGTCTCACCATGCGCTTGCCTGGTTCTGGATGGTTAACAGAGATCGCAATAGGTTTCTAGCGGTTGAGGCAGCATCCAAAAGAGCGATGCCGTTGGGTGCCGGAGCGCTAGCCGGTGTCAACTTCGATACCGATCGGCGAATGGTTGCTAGGGAACTTGGGTTTGACGGGGTTGCCGCTAACTCAATTGATGCCGTAGCGGACAGAGATCTTGCGCTTGAACTTCTATCAGCCCACGCGATTTGCGCCACCCACCTTTCGCGTGTTGGGGCGGAGCTTGTCCTCTGGAGCAGCCAAGAGTTTGGCTTTGTCTCGATGTCTGATGGCTGGTCTTCTGGATCGTCGATCATGCCCCAGAAAAAGAATCCCGATGCCGCTGAACTTCTGCGGGCAAAGGCTCCAAGGGTTGTGGGGCACCTGGCGGCTCTTCATGGGGTCATGCACGGCCTTCCCCTCACCTACAACAAGGACCTGCAAGAAGACAAAGAGCATCTGTTTGACTCTGCTGAGACAGTTGAGATGTCAATTGAGGCCGCTGGCCTCATGCTGGCTACGGCCTCATTCAACAGGGAATCGATGGCTGCGGCTGCCGCGGACGATCTTGTTGCTGCCACGGATCTCGCTGACCTGTTAGTGGGGAAGGGCATGCCATTCAGGGAGGCACACGGCGTGGTGGCAGGTTTGGTTCGGCTTGCGGTGGATTCTGACCGTGGACTTGGTGAGCTGACAGAGTCTGAGGTCTTCTCGGCCTCGCCACTTCTACTCCCTGAATACGCCGGGCTGCTTGAGCCAGGACAGACTCTGGAGTCAAAGAGGTCTGAGGGCGGGACTGCCCTAGACCGCGTCAGAGAACAGCTTGGCCGTGCCCACGCAGTACACGCATCGCTTAGCTAAGAGTCAGCTAGCCGCTAGGCCCAGCGCCGCCGGCCCCACCCGAGGGAGCGGTCCCACCGCCACTGCCGCCCGTAGAGCCCCCCGAGGGGCTCCCAGAGGGTGGCGAGGAGTTGCCACTCGAAGACCCGCCGCCTGACGAGCCGCCGCCACTACTGCCCGAGGACGCTCCTCCACCAGCAGTGCTGCCCGTATATGAAGGGTTTGAGAGTCCGGCCTTGCGTGCGGCCTCCGCGGCAACGCGGTTGCGCTCGATCGACATCGCGGCGAGGATGAACTCGCGCCAGATGGACGCGGGGAATGTGCCGCCAGCGACAGGGCCTCCATCGAATTCGGTCTTCATGGACTTAAGGCGATCTGGATAACCAACCCAGACAGCAACGGTGTATTGCTCATTGCAGCCCACGAACCACGCGTCGCCGTAATTCTCGGTTGTGCCAGTCTTGCCAGCCGCGAAGCCACCTGTGCTTGCCGCCTTGCCGGTTCCGCTCGAGACAACGCCCTGCAGGACTCCTTGGACTGTTGCGGCCACAGCTTTGGACATGACTCGGGTGCGGCTACGTTCGTTGTTCGCCAGAAGGTGCCCTTGAGGATTCCTGATGGACTCAATCCCAACAGGGCCACCATCAATACCGCCGAAACCGTTGGCGCTCCCGATTCTTACTCCACCAGTCGCGAAGGTCTCGTAGGCGTGGGCCATATCCAGGGGCGAGACGCCCTCCCGGAGGCCACCGAGGGTAACTGCGTAGTTGGTAGAGATCGGCGAGCGAATCCCCATCTCGTTTGCCATTCGGGCGATTCGGCTAGTTCCGACCTTGATACCCAGCTCGGCGTAGACAGAGTTGTCTGAGCTGACCATTGCGTCGGTCAAGCTCCGCGTCCCGGCGTAGGAATTCTCATAGTTGTTGACGATGAAGAACTCCTTTCCACCGGTGTGAGGAACGGTGAAGATCTTCTTCCGGGATTCCCACACCGAGTTGGCTGAGATGCCCTTCTGGAGGGCCACGGCCAACGTGAACGGCTTGAAGGAGGAGCCGGGCTGTCGGTGTCCTTGGGTCGCAAGATTGAATGGGTGGCGGGCATAGTTGGGACCGCCTACCATCGCGCGGACCTCACCTGATTTGTTGTCGATTGCCACAAGTGAGGCGGACGGGAGACCCGAGCCGGCTGGCAGCATGTTGGAGACGGCCGTCTCGGCGGCGGCCTGAAGGTCGAGATCGATTGTCGTTCGGATCTTGAGACCGCCTGTATAGGCACGGGTGGCGCCAAGCTTTGCGACCAGAAGGTTCTTTACCCAGCTTGAGAAGTAAGGCGACTTGCTGTCCTCTGAGGGTGGGGTGATGTCAGTTTCGTCTGGAACCGTTCGGACCATGTCGGCTTGGTACTCGGTGTCGGTCAGGAACCCCTGGGCGTGCATTGCGGCTAGCACTGTGTCACGCCGTTTGGTGGCGGCGACTGGGTGGGCGATCGGGTCGAATCCAATTGGCGAGGCGATGATCCCGGCAAGTGTTGCGGCTTCGGCGGTGTCGAGGTCGGAAGCGCAGAATGGATCGGCGGCTGATTCGCCACAGCCAGGATGGGCCTTGCCAAAGTAGACGCGGGCAGCGGACTCAATGCCATAAGCGCCCTGACCGAAGTAGATGGTGTTGAGGTACTCAGTCAGGATCTTGTCCTTTGACCAACGGCGGTTCAGGTGGTAGGCAATGACGGATTCTTTGAGCTTCTGGAACACGGTTCGCTTGTTAGCGGCAGCCAGTGCGTTCTTGACGAACTGCTGAGTGATCGTTGATGCGCCCTGCACTGCTGCCCCCGAGGAGAGGTCTAGCCAGAGTGCCCGACCGATACCTCGGTAGTCAATACCCGAGTTCTCATAGAAGCGCCGGTCCTCTATCGCGATTACAGCGTGCTTAATTGCCGGGGCAATCTGTTCCGACTTGGCGAGGAATCGGTTCTGCGGGCCGGTGAGACGTCCCAGCTCGCGACCTCGCGTGTCGTAGAGGAT
>JBAXCW010000144.1:0-3799 GCA_037141275.1 Actinomycetes bacterium | reverse complement strand
GGTTGAACCTTACCGGGCGGCCTACGTGCGGAGGGCAGCGCGAGCTTGGGGGACTGCGGAAGCAATGTCACTCGCCATGACCCCCTCCGGTCCGTCAAGCCCGACTATTTGACCGGCTTGCACGTGAAGCCTGACCGCAGCACACGCGGCGTGGAACGGTTCAACCCCTCGCGCAACCATCCCACCAATGATCCCTGCGAGCACATCACCTGAGCCCGCAGTTGCTAGAGCTGGCGCATCCCCCCGGCTAATGGCAACTAACCCATCTGGCCTTGCGATGAGCGTGTCGTCGCCCTTAAGAACCACTATGGCCCCCGTCCGCTTACTCAAGCCCCTTGCGCAGTCAAGCCGATGCGCATCAACTTCTGCGCGCGCGAGCCCCAACAGGGCTGCCATCTCGCCTGAGTGAGGGGTCAGCACGACATTCGGGCCAAGGTCAATCCCATTTAGATCCGTGGTGGCCAGACAACGCAGCCCATCCGCATCAACAACCGTTGGTACGTCCGTGCGCCGCAGCAACGCAAGCACGAGAGTCGCTGCCTCATCAGACCGCCCTAGCCCTGGCCCCAGGACGAGGGCATGCCCTGGCGTGAGCATCTTCACGATGAGCTCAGCGGACGCAGCTACGTGTCCGCCCCCGTTATCGGACTGCCCCAGCGCCAGTCCCATGATCTCCGGGAAAAGGTCGGACGCAGACAGCAGTCCGGATGGCAGGCCAACAGTGACGTAGCCAGCGCCGCCCCTCGCCGCACCGAGCGCAGCCAGTATTGGTGCGCCCGTCAGACCGGGTGAGCCTCCGATAACAAGAACCGAGCCGCTGCTGAACTTGTCATCAGCCGCTCCGCGCTCCGGAAGGGAAGCGCAGACGCCGTCACCGATCAGACCAGCAGCGCCCAACATCGTGGGTGGGGTTGACAGTCCGATGTCAGCACAGATGGTGCGCCCGGCCTTCCCCTTTCCGGGATGAATCCACAAGCCGGGTTTCATCGCGTGAAATGTGACCGTCGTTCCTGCCGTGACCACGGGGTCCTCTAGTTCGCCCGTTGAGGCATTCACCCCGCTGGGTATGTCACACGCAACTACTGCCGCGCCCGCGGTGGCGAGCTCGGCAATCCGGCGGACAGCAAGTGCGGCGTTGCCTGAAGGGGCACCCTTGGCACCCGTTCCGAGAATGCAGTCCACAGCAACTGAACAGCCATCACCTGAACTCGCAGAAAGGGCCTCTGGAGCGGGTCCCACCAGCTCCTTGAGCATCAGTCCGGCATCACCGATCCAGAGCTCAGGTGACTCGACGGCAAATACGTCGACCTTGAGCCCCTCGTTTCTGAGGATGGTTGCCAAGGCAAGCCCATCCCCGCCGTTGTTGCCCTTCCCGGCAAAGATGGCAATGTTCCCGCCCTTTGCCTCTCGCGATACCTCTGCGGCCAGCGCGTAGGCCGCAGCTTTCATCAGATCCGAGCCGTTGACTCCCAGATCGCTAATCGCATGCCAATCGACCTCACGGACCTGCGCAGCGTCGAGCAGGGGCATGAGCCAAGTGGGGGACTTCATGGCCTTGTGGTCAGCGCCACTGCCGCGGCCATGCCGCGCTCATGTGTGAGGGAGATGGACACGCTCACTCCATTGTCCCTCGCTACGCGCGCAGCGTGGCCTTTAAGCAAGATCCGTGGGGGCTCAACCCCACCCCCGCGCACAACGATGTCGCGCATGCACGCACTGCTCAAGCCCAACGCTTTGATGGTCGCCTCCTTCGCGCAGAATCGTGTCGCTAACTGGCGGGCGGGTCTCCGACTGCGTTCACAGAACTTGATCTCATCCTTGTCGAACAGCCTTAACTTCAAACCTGGACGGCGCTCGAGCGCCACCTCAAGCCTGGAGATCTCTAGGAGATCAATGCCAACCCCGGGAAGATGGGTCACTCGACGGTGACCGTCTTAGCGAGGTTGCGTGGCTGATCCACATTAAGCCCGCGCTCCCGTGCGATCGAATAGGCAAGCAGCTGCAGAGGAATGACTGCCAAGAGTGCCCCCAAGATCGGATCCGCTTGAGGCACCTGGATTCGGTCCTCGGCAATATCGTCGAGGGCGCTCGAGCCAACTGTCTCTACGCCAATTACCACGGCGCCTCGGGCACGAACCTCCATCACATTCGAGACGATCTTCTCAAGGACTGGAGAATCAGTTGCCACGCAAACAACAGGCGTGTCCTCATCAAGCAGAGCAATCGGCCCGTGCTTCATCTCGCCGGCCGCATAAGCGTCAGTCGGTACATAGGCGATCTCTTTGAGCTTGAGGGCGCCCTCAAGCGCAATTGGGAGCCCAGCATTGCGGCCGATGTAGAGGAAGAACCCGGCTTTGGAATAGCGGGTGCCGATCTCCATCGCCGGCCCTTCACTCATCTCGATGGTCTCGGCAACAAGGCGCGGAAGCGATTTCATCTCTGACACCAGTTCGGTCAGGCGCTGCTCATCTAGGCTGCCGCGCAGCTCTGCCAACCGAAGACCCAACAGCCCTAATGCCGCGACCTGGGTGATGAAGGTCTTGGTTGCCGCAACGCCAATCTCAAGCCCTGCCCGAGTGAACAGGACTCCATCGGCTTCGCGCTCAGCCTGAGACCCCATGATGTTCGTCAATG
Organism: Actinomycetes bacterium; assembly: GCA_037141275.1. GTDB lineage: Bacteria > Actinomycetota > Thermoleophilia > Solirubrobacterales > Solirubrobacteraceae > WLNJ01. Next base: position 1,165 of record JBAXCW010000144.1, on the reverse strand, counting down.
CCAAGACTGTGGCACCGGCATCTTGAGCGCACCTCATTGCGGCAAGCGTGTCGCGGGTCTCACCGGACTGCGTTATTCCGATGACGAGATCCTCTGGCCCGACCACGGGTGTTCGATACCGGTACTCGCTTGCCAGTTCAACCTCCACTGGCACGCGGGCCCATGCCTCAATCGCGTAACGCCCAATCAGACCCGCGTGGTAGGAGGTGCCACAGGCGACAACGACAATGCGTCCAATACGCGAAAGCAGTGCGTCGTCAATAGCGCCGAGGTCGCCTAGGTCCACCCCATTTGGACGAACTGTTCGATCAGCGATCGTCTCGGAGAGCGCATGCGCCTGCTCATGAATCTCCTTGAGCATGAACGTTTCGTAGCCGCCCTTCTCTGCTGTCTGGGCATCCCAATCAACTTCCTCTGGTTCGCGCTCAATCGGTTCACCCGCAAGGGACTCCAAGATGACGCCTTCCGGACGAATGATGACCACTTCTCCGTCCTCAACGGACAGCACGCTCCTTGTGTGGTCGAGGAAGGCGGGGACAGCCGAAGCGATGAACGCCTCTCCATCTCCGAGGCCGACAACCAGAGGACACTCGCGGCGAGCGCCAACCAGCAGCCCTGGCTCCTTGTCTGTCATCGCTACAAAGGCATAGTGGCCCTCGAGGTGAGTGTCAGCCTCTCGCACGGCTGCGACAAGATCACCTTGGTAGAAGGAAGCCACCAGATGGGCTACGACTTCCGCGTCGGTCTCTGAGCTGAATACGGAGCCCTTGGCCTCGAGTTCACGGCGCAGCTTGGCGAAGTTCTCGATGATTCCATTGACGACAACCTGAGCGACGCCAGCACTGTCGCTGTGCGGGTGAGCGTTGGCCTCGGTCACTCGACCGTGAGTTGCCCAGCGCGTGTGTCCAATGCCGGTCTGCTGGGCTAGTTCGGCAACCGCGACAGCGCCCGTACTGGAATCCGCGTTACCTGCTGATGCGACTCCCATCGCTTCGCGTAACGCGGCAAGGTTTCCCACTGCTCTGACGACATCAGCACCACCCTCTTGGAGGACTGCGATGCCAGCACTGTCATAACCGCGATATTCAAGGCGTTCTAGCCCCGCTAGGAGGATCTCACGCGGGTCGCGTGGGCCTGTGTATCCGATGATTCCGCACATGTGATG
>JBAXCW010000143.1:0-3815 GCA_037141275.1 Actinomycetes bacterium | reverse complement strand
GGATTGTTGGTCGCCATGCCAAGACTGCGGGACTGGAGGGCCGGATGACTCCCCACACTCTCCGCCACAGCTTCGCTACTCATCTGTTGGCAGGTGGGTGTGACCTTAGAGCGCTCCAGGAGATGCTTGGTCACGCTGACGCGGCCACTACGCAGATGTATACGCATCTCTCGAATGAGGATCTAAAAGAGTCGTACTTTGCCGCGCATCCACGGGCCCGCCTCTGAAGCTCTCCAGTGAATGGCAAGCCTGCTTGACTTGAGGCTGTGCCCGAGCTTCCTGAGGTTGAAACAGTTGTAAGACGACTCCGCCCCACGCTTCTCGGACGCGAGATCGAGGCTGTTGAGGTTCTTGATCCGAGATTCTGCACCCCTGCGTCACCTGAGCGATTTGAAGGCTCCCTGAGCGGTGTAACTGTGACTGAGGTCGGGAGGCGCGGTAAGTACATCGTTGTGGCTCTAAGTAGCGCTCAAACGCTTCTGATGCACCTCCGCATGACAGGGACATTGCTGATCGACCCGGTTGTGGTGCAGGGCCATGAAAGGCTCCGACTTAATCTCTCCGGCGGGGTGACTGTCGTCTTCAACGACCCGCGCCGATTTGGGACCGGTCACTTGCTTGAATCAGCGGATGTGGACAGCTACTTCTCCTCGAGGTTAGGACTAGAGCCATTTGACAGAGACTTCACAGCAGACCACTTCTTCTCGCTCACCCGTGGTCGCCGGTCACCTCTCAAGAACTTCCTACTCGACCAAAAGCTGGTTGCGGGAATCGGGAATATCTATGCCGACGAAGCTCTCTTTAGGGCCCGCCTTCACCCGCTTAGGATGCCCCGCGGGGTGACACGCGAACAGGCTGCCCAGCTTCGCTTCGGAATCATCGATGCACTCCAGGCCGGAATTGATGCTGGGGGAGCGACCATCGATGACTTCAGAGACCCCGATGGCGCGTGGGGTGCCTATCAGTCCGAGTTTCTTGTCCACCGAAGGGAGGGGCAGGGCTGCCCTGAGTGCGGCAATGTGATTGTCCGCTTCAAGGTTGGAGGGCGCTCAACTTACTGTTGCGAGCAGTGCCAACCCCGGCCTTCGAGGGTGAAGGTCAGCCGATGAGCTCAGCTAGGCGTCCCGAGCGATCTGCCGCTTCTAACTCGGTCCAGCCGCCAAGCGTTTCACCATCAACAACGATTTGCGGAAATGTCATTAGGCCGGTCTTCTCGGCCAGCTCTGTCCGTCCGTCCGGGTCGCGCGCCAGATTGATCTCTTCGAACTCAATTGAGCGAGCTTTCAGTAGCGCCTTGGCGCGAGAGCAGTAAGGGCAGGGATCGGTTGTGTATACGGTGAATGAAGCCATGGGCTTTGAGACGTTAGCGAGATTGCGCGACGGCATGATGAGAATCTCTTGTCACGATCTAGTTTGGCCATCGGTTTGAGCCGCACTCTTGAGACAGAGGCGCTGATCCTTAGGTCAATCCGTTACGGCGAGGCCGACCGGATACTTCACCTCTACTCGCCGGAAGACGGCCGACTTGGCGCGATTGCCAAGGGTGCCCGCAAGACCAAGAGTCGGTTTGGCGCGCGTCTTGAACCGTTCACCCGGGCCAAGATGATTCTCCGCGTTGGGAAGGGTGACCTGATGGCGGTGTCTGGGGTTGAGACGATCGAAGCCAATGCAGGCCTTCGGACAAGTGCAGCGTCGCTCGACTGGGCAGCTAGGGCCTGCGATGCGGTCTCGCGCCTCCTCGACGGCCCAGACCCTCACGCCAACGCCTACAACCTCCTCGTCAATGCCCTGGCATCAGTTGCGTCAGACAAAGCTCTCGCCACTAAGGCAACGCAGGTGTCCTTCCGGCTCAAGCTCCTAGTGGCGATCGGCCTGCAGCCTCATTTGTCCAGTTGCGCGGGCTGCGGATCTAAGGATGGAATCACGGCTTTCTCAGGGGAGGCCGGTGGGGTTATCTGCTCCGAATGTGGAGGGGATGGGTTCCCATTGGGAGGTGAAGCGCTCGATTGGATGGTGGCCGCGTTGGGCTCTCCGCTCGCACAAACGGGCGAGACGGATCAGCGGGCGCTACGCCAGGCAGAGCGTGCTGTCAACGACACAGTCGAGTTTCACGCGAACATCAGGTTGCGGCCAGCGGCGGCACGGTAGCCTCACTCGGGTATGTCTACTTCAGATCAAGGCAAACGAGTCCATCCACGCGGTCCATTGACCGATGCCTTTGAGGCACGGGTAACGGCAACGGAGGTCAGCTTCCTTGCGCCTGAGGCGGTGCGCTCATACCCAGAGGACCGCCAACGACCTGAGGCCGAGTGTGGCTTGCGGACTCCATTCCAACGTGATCGAGATCGGATTGTTCACAGCAAGGCGTTCAGGCGCTTGAAGCACAAGACTCAAGTCTTCGTCTCGCCGGTCGGTGACCATTACCGCACCCGTCTCACGCACACGCTGGAAGTCACCCAGATCTCTAGAACTGTTGCCCGGGCGCTGCGACTCAATGAGGACCTCACAGAGGCAATCGGCCTGGGGCATGACCTTGGGCATTCGCCTTTCGGTCACATCGGGGAGGACGCCCTCGACAGGCTCCTGATGGCCAAATACGGATTCGGCTTTAGGCACTATGAGCACTCACTCCGCATCGTTGACCACATCGAGCGCGACGGCCAAGGACTGAACCTTTCTAACCCGGTTCGTGATGGGATCATTCACCACTCGGGGAGGGCTGACATGCCCAAGAGTCTCGAGGGGCGAATTGTGCGGATCGTAGATCGGGTTGCCTACCTCAACCACGACATTGATGATGCCCTCCGGGCCGGTGTCATTTCGATAGACGACCTCCCAGAGGAGGCAATGGAAGGGCTCGGTGCAACCGGGGGCGACCGCATCGATTATTTGGTCCACGACCTTGTTGAGCACAGCGGCCAGGCCGGGGACATTGTCCAAGGTGAGGCCGCGGGTCTTGCGATGAACAACCTCAGAGAGTTCATGTTTGAGCGCGTCTACCTCGGACCTGATGCACGTCGGGAACACGCTCGGATTGACATGGTCATCGGGACGCTCTTTCAGCACTTCACCGACAATCCTGGGGAGATACCCGAAGGTGTGTCACCCGAGGGTGCAACGGAGGGCGAGCGAGTGCGGGATTGGATAGCAGGCATGACCGATCGCTTCTCAGTTCGGATCTTTGAAGACATCGCTGTTCCGGCGGCCTTCTCACCGTGAGCCGCTATTCGGATGAGGACCGCGAGAAGGTCCGTGATGCCATCGACATGGTCGCGCTTGTAGAGACTCGCACCGAGCTGAAACGGGCCGGTGCAAACAGTTACTTTGGCCGCTGCCCATTTCATGACGAGCGTTCCGGGTCGTTCCACGTGCGCCCGCTTGAGAAGCACTACCACTGCTTCGGGTGTCAGGCCTCTGGAGACCCGTTCAAGTTTGTAATGGAGACAGAAGGCCTTGACTTTCGGGAATCAATCGAGCATCTTGCCGACCGGTTCGGTGTTCAGGTTGAGCCGATGGAAGAGGATGCTGGAGCAGCGGACAAGCGCAAGCGCCGCGATCGGCTGATTAGCCTCCTCGAGCGGACAACAACTTTCTACGAGAAGGTGCTTCAGGACGCTGGTGAGGCTTCCGCCGCCCGGGAGATGCTCACACAACGGGGTCTCAACGCTGCGACGTTGGCCGCCTTCCGGGTTGGTTATTCCCCGAGCGCTTGGGACCGGGTTCTGATGGCCTCGCGCGAGGCTGGCTTCAGCGAAGAGGAACTGATGGCGGCTGGACTTGCCCAGAAGCAGCGCGGGAAGGACGGGATCTTCGAC
>JBAXCW010000142.1:0-3820 GCA_037141275.1 Actinomycetes bacterium | reverse complement strand
GCGGGTTTAGGAGCGATGGGCGGCTTTGAGGAGGAAGGCATCACCCTGGTGGGTGGAGTGCTCTCTGTGGAGGCAGTTGCAGCTTGCACTCCCAAGGCTGCTTGGATCCGTGCCGCGTAGGCCCCTGCTGCTGGGGAGCCTTGGATTAGAGGGTCGGACCCAGTCTGTCCAAGGACAACGTCTGCAACTCGGCTCCTCTCCATCTCGGTCAGCGACTTGGCCTCATCTGGTGCGAGTGAGTCAAGTCCGGCGAGGGCAGTCGAAGCCACGGATTCCGCTGTCAGTCCGAGTAGGTCTGCCACGGCCCGATAGGTCTTGCCGCCAGTCAAGAGTCGGAGGGCGGATGCCTGGTCGGCCGGGAGAGAATCCAAAGTTTTCATCAACAGAGCGTAGCCGCGCGGCAGGCACTAGTCTCGCACCGAATGACAACCGCCGATTCGAATACAGGAAGTGACTCGACCCCGGAGATCCCGGAGGAGCACTTTGACGCCACCCTTGGGCTTGAAGTACTGGGGGCAACCCCGGATCTCGTCACGGCTAGAGTTCCTGTGGAACAGAAGATCCGGCAACCGTTCGGCATTGTGCATGGCGGCGTCTACTGCTCCATTGCCGAGGCGGTCGCTTCTATAGGAACCTGGTTGGGCGTTCGTGATGACGGCAAGATTGCGATGGGACTTGCCAACCAGACGAGCTTTCTCCGCCCTATCAGCAGTGGATTCATCCACGCATCGGCTACTCCGTGTCACACGGGGCGCACGACCTGGGTCTGGGACGTTGAGATGAAGGACGACGAGGGACGGCTCGCTGCTGTGTCCCGCATGACCATCGCGGTCAGGGATCTACCGACTAGCTAGCTGGCTGGGCTGCTGCCGCCCTGTGAGCGCCAGCGGTTTGTCATAGGCATTCGGCGGTCGCGGCCAAATGCGAGCGGAGTGATCTTGACTCCCGGTGGATACTGCCTTCGTTTGTATTCCGACCGGTCGACGAGCAGCAGGATGCGTTCGACCTCAGCGCGGTCGAAGCCAGCCGCGGCAATCTGGTCGAGATCAAGTCGTTCCTCCACGTGGAGCCGGAGGATTTCGTCCAGGCGTGAATAGGGAGGAAGGCTGTCTTCGTCCTTTTGGCCAGGGCGGAGTTCGGCACTTGGGGCGCGCTCAATAATGGCTGCGGGAATCGGTGCATCGGGAAGGGAGTTCCGCAGCGCGGCGAGGTCGTAGACAGCTCCCTTTGGAACATCCTTGATCAGCCCGAAGCCACCTGCAGCATCGCCATAAAGGGTGCTGTATCCAACCGCCAGCTCCGACTTATTGCCGGTAGTCAGTACCAGCCAGCCGTGAGTGTTAGAGAGGGCCATTAGGAGATTGCCCCTGATTCTGGCCTGGATGTTCTCTAACGCCAGATCTCTGCCAGTGCCGTTGCCGGCATCGCCAAGGGTCACTTCGTATGCGTCCATCGCTGCCTGGATACCGAGGTCATAGAGAGGGATCCCAAGATTGCTAGCAAGGGTGCGGGCATCGTCTTGGGTCTCCAGGCTGGACCAGGGGGACGACATAACCGCGGCCTGGACGCGATCTCGGCCAAGGGCGTCTACTGCAAGCGTTGCCACTACGGCCGAGTCGATTCCCCCAGAAAGCCCGAAGACAACTCCGTCGAAGCCGTTCTTGTCCACATAGTCACGGAGACCAAGGTGAAGGGCACCCTCTACTTCGGCGGTGCCCTCCAACAGGGGCTCAAGCCTCGTGTCTTCGAGTGCTGCTGTTTCGACTATCAGGGTGTCGGTATCGAACTGTTTTGCGCGACCCACAATGTTGCCGGTTGAGTCCACCACGATTGAGGATCCATCAAAGACAACTTCGTCTTGGCCTCCAACAAGAGCGCAGTAGAGAATTGGCAGACCATGTTCCGACGCGCGCTCGCGAAGCACAGCCAGGCGTTCGTCAGATTTGCCCGCGTGAAAGGGAGACGCTGAGCAGTTAACGATCAGATCAGCTCCAAGGCGGGCGCAATCAACTGTCGGTCCCTCTGCTTCCCAGATGTCCTCGCAGATGGAGAGTCCCACCGTGCAGTCCTTGACGGTGATCACGGCTCCGCCATCGCCCGAAACGAAGTAGCGCTGCTCGTCAAAGACGCCGTAGTTGGGAAGCAGGCACTTGGCGTATGTGGTTTCAATCTTGCCGCCACGCATGACGTGGATGCCGTTGGTGACGCCGCTGTCCGTTGAGTGACAGCTGCCAACTAGAACGGTCGTTGAGGGCAGCCTTGCCGCTAGGTCTTTGGCCACTAGGTCGGCGTCGGCGACAAACGCCGGGCTCAGAAGGAGGTCCTCGGCGGGGTAACCGGTTAGGGAGAGTTCTGGGAAGACCACCAGATCTGCGTCAGCAACTGCGTTGGCCGCTTCAAGGATCAGTTGTGCGTTGCCCCTTAGATCCCCGACAGTTGGGTTGATCTGGCAGAGAGCTACTTGAATGCCTTGGCTCACGCGGAGATATTCGCAGCGGCGTCAGCCGACTGCTTGCGTGAGGTGCGCGGCTTGCGTTTCGTTCTTGCCTTGGCGGCGCGCTTCATGTCGGCTAACGCAAGTCGGAGATCCTCCGCTAAGAGGTCCACGTCGGGGAGGGCGTCCCAGTCAGCGTTCAGCCCAAAGTCAAGGCGCCCGTTGTAGCTCATCACAGCAATCCCAAGAGCCTGCTGCTCGGCCAATGGCACCATTGGGTAGACGTCCAGAAGCTTGCTGGCTAGTAGATACAGAGGGAACTGGGGGCCGGGAACATTCGTGACAACCACATTGAAGAACCGCTGCCGCGGAACTAGGCGGGCAGCCTGAGCCATGATTGTCTGGGGAGCGAAGCCGCTCAGCTCGGTCAAGGTCTTGGCTCCTACGGCCTGTCCTGAATCCTTCACGACTGCCATGGCCTTGGAGATGATGCGGAGGCGTCTCACGGGGTCCGTCTCGCCAACAGGAAGTGGTGCCCACATGACAGCAACCTGGTTGCCTAGGTCGCCGCGCTCTGCGTCAGGTCTTACTGAGACGGGGACCATTGCTCTGAGGGTGAGGTCGCGGGTCGGATGGCCTTTCGAGCGGAGGTAACTGCCGAGACCACCGGCGACGACAGAGAGAACAACGTCGTTCACTGTTCCGCCTAGGGCATCCTTGATCTCCTTGACTGTGGAGAGTTCGTTCTCAACCCATGCGAAACGTCGGTGCGTTCCGATTGGGACATTTAGCGGTGTGGGTGGGGCAGGCTCTGTTCCCGCCGAGGCGAGACTGCCAACGGCCTCAAGGCGCGAGAGGGTCCTCTGCAGGGCCTTGCGTGGCCGTCTAACTGCGGCACTAGCTACCCGTGTGAGTTCGCCAGGAACGGTCGCGCGTTCGAGCAAGGCATCGGCAAGAATCTCCGCTGATGAGGGGAGTGGACGTGGCGACCAGACTGGACCCGGTTCGATTTCCTGTCCCTCAGGGGAGAGATCAAACAGAACTGCGGTGAGGTCAACTCCGCTGATGCCATCCACCAACGCATGGTGCGTCTTTGCCAGGAGAGCGAACTTCCCGCCTGCGAGGCCTTCCACCAGGCTCATCTCCCAGAGAGGTTTGTCTCTGTCGAGCGATGAGGCAAAGACGCGACCACAGAGGCGGGCTAGGTCGGCGCTCTCTCCCGGGGCTGGGAGTGCCATGTGCCTTAGGTGGTATCGGATGTTGAAGTGCGGGTCGTCAACCCAGATTGGGCGTCCTTGGCGCAGAGGCACCTCCGCAATGCGCTGCCTGTAACGGGGGACTAGATGCAAGCGGCCCTCGATGTGCTTCAGGAGGTCGGCGTAGGCG
>JBAXCW010000141.1:0-3835 GCA_037141275.1 Actinomycetes bacterium | reverse complement strand
GTCAAACAGTCGGCCGGGTGTTCTCACGCCTTTCCATCCGGGGACGAATTCAAACAGCAACCTGTACGGCAGAAGCTTTCCCAAGGCCCCGCCGTGTATCCCAAGGGCGAGCACCGCCAGTACGAGAACGGAGATCCCAAGGCCCGCCCTCAGCTTGCGTGGCCAAAGCGAGTAACCAAGACCTGCCATCGCGATCAGGAGAATCATAATCCCGGGGAAGAGGGCCTTCTCGCTCTCAAAGTGAGCGAAGCTATGCCGAAGTGGAGCCGTAAGGTCACCCCAGACCATGTTGGTGGCGGGCGCAGCAAAGAAGGCACCCAGGTTAGGCGAAGTCCTCTCTAGGACCGCTACGCCCCGGACAGATGATGGGTAATCGTGCATTACCCTCAGATATGGACCAGAGAGAAGGGCTGCAGTCAAACCGAACGCGGCTATTCCGAGTGCACTACTGATCACCGTTGCTCCTGCCGGACGAGGTCGACCTGAACGAACCCACCCGACCACCCCGGCAGCGGCAAGTGCCGCCAAAGCGAGAATCAGCTGGAGCCCGAGGCTAAAGCCGATCGAGAGCTGCCACGCCGCAGCCAGCCAGCCGGCCAGTACAAGCTTCCATGATTCTCTCCTGTATCCACGAATCAGGAGGAAGAGTGCAAGCGCGATGCCTCCATTGGAGAGAACGTGCATATGTCCTCCCTGCCCGAAATGCCAAGGGGAGTAAGCAAACGCCGCCCCTCCGACCCAGGCGCCGGCTTTGGAGGCATTGAGCTCGCGCGCGAGTAGCCACCCCCCGAAGAAGGAGAGAGCAAAGATGAAGATGAACAAGAGGTTGTAGCGAACGATTGCCGCGTGCAGTCCGCTGCCGATGAGCCCCGCCGGGGTGTAACCGACGAGGGCATCAGAAAACGCGAGAGAATCTGGCAGAGGGTAACTGTGGTTCGCCTGCCAGAAGTGCCCAGGCTGGTGAAGTAGAGCGTGGCCGTCCCATGCGACCTGCCATGCCTGATAGAGCGGGTCACCAAGGTCCTTCGGCATACTGCTACCGAGGTGCGCGATGAGGGGAAAGGTCTGGAGCACTGAAAGCGCGACAGCGACTACTGCGACGACTAGCAGCTCGGCTGGGCTCATTGCAGGCGAGCTTGACCACCAAGTCTTGAAACTCGGAATACTTACGCCGTCGCTTCTTGCCACTTGCGGAGTTCAGTCCTCTTCTGAAGCGCGAGCGGCAACGTGCTTTTGCAGCTCGGCCATAACCGCAGGGTCGCGCAGCGTCGTTACATCGCCAAGGGCACGGCCTTCAGCAATGTCACGCAACAGCCGGCGCATGATCTTGCCTGAGCGTGTCTTGGGCAGATCGTCACTCCAGATGATCCTCTTGGGGCGGGCAAACTTGCCAATCCGCTCGGCGACTGCCTCGTTGATCTCGGCCATCACCGCGTCAGTCGTCTCGTGGCTGGCCTCAAGCGTCACGAAGGCACAGATTGCCTGCCCTGTCTGCTCATCGGACTGGCCGATCACTGCGGCCTCAGCAACAGCTGGATGGGCAACAATCGCTGACTCAACCTCTGCTGTGGAAAGTCTGTGGCCGGAGACATTGACCACATCATCAATCCGCCCGATGACCCACATGTCCCCGTCGGGGTCTTGCCGCGCGGCATCCCCAACAAGGTAGGTGTCATTGCCAAAGCGTGAGAAGTAGGTCTCAATAAACCGTTCGTCGTCGCGGTAGAGCGTCTTCAGCATGCCTGGCCATGGGCGACGCAAAACGAGAAGCCCCTGATTGCCGCGCTCAACTTCCTTTCCTTCTGCCTCGTCAACAACCTCGGCTAGAACCCCTGGGAGTGGACGCCCTGCCGATCCCGGCTTGGCGTTGGCAACACCCGGGAGTGGGGAGATCAGAATGTGACCAGTCTCCGTCTGCCACCAAGTGTCAACGATCGGGCACTTGCTGCCGCCGATCACATGGTGATACCAGAGCCATGCCTTGGGGTTAATTGGTTCCCCTACTGAGCCCAGCAGGCGAAGTGAGGAAAGGTCGTACTTGGCGGGCTCGTCGGCCCCCCACTTCATGCACGCGCGGATCGCAGTCGGAGCTGTATAGAAAATCGTTGCTTTGTACTTCTCAACCAGTTCCCACCAGATTGCCGTGTGTGGATAGTCCGGCGCGCCCTCATACATCACGCTTGTCGCTGCGTTCATCAGTGGCCCGTAGACGATGTAGCTATGCCCCGTGATCCAACCAACATCAGCTGAGCACCACCAGACATCGGTCTCAGGCTTGAGGTCAAAGACATTCAGGTGCGTCCAAGCCACCCCAGTCAGGTAGCCGCCTGCTCCGTGCAGGATGCCCTTGGGCTTGGCGGTTGACCCTGACGAGTAAAGGATGAACAGCGGGTGGTCCGATGGGAATGGCTCCGCAGGGCAGACCGGGTCCGCTGCGGCAAGGGACTCATGCCACCAGACATCGCGTCCTTCGATCATTGGAGCGTCGCCGTCAGCGTGGCGCACGACCAGAATCGTGTCCAGATCTGGCAGCCCCTCAGCGCGGGAGGCGATCTCATCGTCAACCTGCTGCTTGACCGCTGCTGTCTTGCCCTTGCGCCGGGCAGCGCTGGCGGTGATCAAGACTTTGGCTTCGGAGACTTCCATCCGTTCAACAACAGCCTGGGGTGAAAACCCGCCGAAGACAACATTGTGTGGGGCACCAATCCGCGCGCAGGCGAGCATTGCCACGACAACCTCGGGAATCATCGGAAGGTAGATGCCAACAACATCGCCAGCGTTTACGCCAAGGTCCTTGAGGGCGTTGGCTGCTCGCTGAACATCACGGTGTAGGTCGGCGTAGGTGATGGTCTGCGTTGACCCATCCTCACCGTGCCAGTGGTAGGCGACGCGCTCGCCCAAGCCGGCTTCCACATGTCTGTCTACGCAGTTGTGTGAGGCGTTCAGCGTTCCGCCGTCAAACCATTTGTAGAACGGTGGGTTGGAGTCGTCCAACCCGGTCGTCCAGCGTGTGGACCAGTCGAGTGCACCAGCCTGCTCTTCCCAAAAGCCAACTGGGTCAGCCTCGGCTGCATCCCAGATTCCCGTGTCGGAGATCAGCGCGGAGGCCTTGAAGTCCTCCGACGGCTGAAAGGTTGAGCCTTCGCCTAGGAGGCGGTCAAGCTCTGCTTCAAGTGCTGCACCGGTGAGTCGCTCTGCTGCCATCCGTCCCTCCCAGTTCCTGTCAGGGACGCCTCAGGCGCCCTTTCCGTTCTTCGAAGCGCCCTTCTCACTGTCAGCCAGCTCGCGCGCCTCTGCTGCCTGTGCGCGAACCTCAGCGGCGCTTGGCCACGGGTGCGCCTCGCCATCATCCCATGCGGGCGGACGGCCGCCAGGCCAACGGCCCGCGATCGTCGCTGCAACTGCCAACAGCCAGAATGCTTGAACAAGAAGAAGGCCTCCCATCAGAGGTAGCACAATCATCACGCCAGCGAGAATGCCGAGGTAGCCGAGGAAGCGTGTGAGTAGACCCACTCGCATCGCGTTGAGAGACGCCATCACAAAACCAAACCCGAGTGTGAGTGTTCCAAGCAGCCCCGCCCACGATCCGACGATCCGCATCGGGTTCTTGAGGAGGTTCTGCATCTCGTCGTAACTCAGCCCGCCTTCTTTGGCGAATTTAGAGGAGATCGATACAAGCGCGAAGCCCTGCAGTGTGTATCCAACGAACATCGCCACACCGCCGAAGAGCGTTACGCCAACGGCAATCCGAGGGGCCTTGCCGCCACGGGCAACCGCTGCGCGGGTGAGGAACACAACTGTGAGCGCAACACAGAGCAAGCCGACGCCAATCATC
>JBAXCW010000140.1:0-3847 GCA_037141275.1 Actinomycetes bacterium | reverse complement strand
CTTCTCCTGATCGGTCCAGCAGCCATCGGGAAGACCACGCTCGCCCTGGACCTCGCAGCCGGGCTCCTGTGCGCGGCGGAGGAGGGGGTGGCGCGTCCGTGTCGCGCCTGTCGAGCCTGTCGGGTCCGCCGTCCACCAAGAGGTGGTGGAGATCTTCAAGTCGCGCACCCGTGATGAGTGGGAAGCATTCGCAGCTATTCACGACTGCTGCCTGACCGCGGTGCTTGACCTTGACGAGGCGCTGGAATCTGATCTGGTCAAAGCCCGCCAGATGGTCGCGCCTCTCACACAGCCAGGCGCTGAGCAACCAGTCCGGCTGCTTGGCGCGCCAGTTAAGTTCTCAGAGACTCCTGCGGACACCGACCGTCTGCCAGGCCCCGGCCTTGGCGAGCACACGGATGAGGTCCTCGCCGAGCTCGGCTACGACGCAGATCGCATCGCAGCGCTCAAGGAAGCTGGCTCAGTAGCCGGCACCCCTGACGGCGCCACCGGCTCCTTCCTGGGCTAGAGCTTTAGTGCCTTGCCGTTGACTGGTCCGTTACCGGCAGAGTTGTGTGGGGTGATGGCGAATGTCCACTTGCCCTTGCCTGGCGCGAGGGTGCAGGTGACCTTGGCTCCCTTGGTCTTGCACTTACCGGTCTTGGTCTTGCGCCCGAGCTTGGCGGTCAGCTTGTAGGTGGTACCGGCAACAAGGTTGACCGTGGCAGTTACAAGGCGCTTCCTCTTGTCGGTTGCCCACTTAACGGTTGGCTTGCCGGGGGTAAGTGGGGTGGGGGTGTAGATCTCTGAGGCACTTGGAAATTCGACAAGACCAGTACTGCGTCCGCCGGTGACCAGCACCTTGCCTGTGGTAAGTAGCACGGCACGGGCAGAGTTTCGAGCGATTGACATGGGACCGCTAAGGCTGAATGTTGAGGTCCTCGGGTCGTAGAGCTCTGTGCTCGAGGTGGGGGTGGCTGGGTCACCTCCGTCGTCACCACCGACTATCAACACCTTGCCACTAGGCAACAGGACTGCTGGGGAGTTGGCGTGTCCACGTGTCATATCGCCCGTAGTCCGGGACCAAGTCTTGGTGACAGGGTTGTAGAGGTAGGCACGGGTTGTTGCCCCGAGTCCATCGACATATCCACCCGTGAGGAGGACGTTGCCATTGGCCAACCGGGTCGCGCTCTGGCCCCCTAGCCCCACCGGAAGTGCTGTCGTGGCAGTGAACACCTCAGTACTTGGGTCGTAGATCTCAGCCGAGGTCATATAGGTCCACGCGTCGTCCCAGCCTCCTACGAGGAGGACTTTGCCATCAGCGAGCACTGTTGCGGTTCCACCAAGGTGCGCAGATCCAGCTGACCCGGTGCCAGTAAAGCTTGAGTCGGTTGGGTTATAGAGTTCCGCGGTCTTGGGGGTGGCGCCAAGGGCTGTTCGACCACCCGCGATCAGCACCTTGCCGTTAGGGAGAAGGACGGAAGTTGGATTGGCACCGTAGCGCTCGTATGTCATCTCCTCTGTCGTCGCGGCGAACAGGCCGGTTGTAGGGTCGAAGAGCTCGGCGAAAAGACCATCTCCTCCGGATTGACCACCCGCTATCAGGACTTTTCCGGTCGTTGACGGGGACACCGGTCGAAGAGCCACCCCGACGCTGCCGTCGAAGATGCTGGTGTTCGTTGACACGCCAGCGGTATAGCTAAATGTGTTCGTACTTGAGCTGAAGACTTCCCCGTATCGCTTGTTGTCATCTCCCCACAGATTGCCTCCCGAGAGGAATGCCTTCCCGCCGGGGAGTGGTACGAGGACGCTGACAAAGTGAGTGCTGTTGACGGGACCGACTCCGGTGAACGTGTTGTATGCCGCTGCTCCAGAGGGAGCTGCGAGGCTGAGGGTGAGTAGCGCGGCAGAGAGTGCGAGTGGACGGAGAGTCTGGTTAATTGGCTTCATAGCCAGCACAATACTCCCCTCGGCCTACCACAGAGCCGAATGGCTTTCCATCACGCCTAAGCCGGATTTCAGCTGCCCAGCATGGGGAAGGTCGCCGCTGAAGGTGCCAAATGGCTGCGAGTACTGGGACTTCAGGAGTACGAGGTTCTGCCTGTGACCGCGCACTGACTCTTGATGAAAGTCAAGCTGGGATTGGTCAGCGAACCGGACGTGGCTTAGGTCGGTTGCGATCAGCAGGGGGTCAACTGCGTAGGCAACGCCGTCAACCCAGACGGTCTGTTCGCTGCCGGCAGGGTCGTCGTTGATGCCGTTGACAAAGTTCCATGCCACGGCCTGGCCGGCAGTGTTTGTGCCGACCCCACTGCACCAGCGCCAGTCGGTCCGGCGAGCATGGAAGCCGGCGGAGTCATCAATGATGGCGGGCGCTGAGATCTGAATGTCCTTGCCATTGAGCCTCACATGCCCGGTTGCGTTGATGCCGCCCTGTTTGCGAGTCCAAGTCCAGCTGTTACCCACGGGGGTGACGGTCTCAATCCCGGCAACCTCAGCAAGGTCAAACTCAGCCTCAATCCCCTTGTCATGGATCAGCAGCCGGCCATCAGGCATTTCAACCCCTCGGTCCCAGTTGTGTTTGCCCTCGTGCAGGGTTTGGGTCTCGCGGTCCCAGACCGCCCAGAAGACATGGTCAAGGGGGCCGATTGAGATTTTCGCCGCGCAGATTTGGAGGGACTCGGCGTGGATCGCCACATAACGCCAGACCTTGCGTGGCCGGGTGCCCTGAAGTAGTGACGCTTTAGCTGGTGGAAGCTTGAGGCTGGCGATCGCCTCTGGCCGCCCTGCGCCGTAAGTGCCACGGTAAGCAACAAAGTTTGGTGCGCTGCCCACAGGTGGAGCCTACGCCCCAAGCCGGGAGGCTCGCCCGTAGGTAGGCTCGGTGACCGTGAGAGCCGCCGCCGTCCAACTGGAATCCAACGCAAGCCATGCGGCCAACCTCGCTTCGGCCGAAGATGGTGTTCGCGCAGCTGCCAAGGATGGGGCCAAGCTTGTTGTCCTGCCAGAGAAGTGGCCGCTACTCACAGATGATGATGCGACGCGCGAAGGAGCAGAACTCCTCGATGGCCCGTCGATGTCAATGGCTTCCGATCTGGCAGAGGAACTAAAGATCGACCTAGTCGCAGGTTCATTTGCCGAGCAGGTAGCGGGGACTGACCTGCTGGCCAACACCTCAATCCACTTTGGGCCGGACGGGGCAGCAAAGGCCGTCTACCGCAAGATCCACCTCTTTGACGCCAGTGTTGGAGGCCGTGACTATCTGGAATCCGCAGCCTTTGCCCCTGGGGACCAGCCGGTATTGAGTGAGACCGCTGACGGCACAATCCTCGGCATGGCGATCTGCTTTGACATTCGGTTCCCGGAGCTGTTCTCCAACCTCGCGGGGGCTGGCGCTGAAGTCTTCGTGCTGCCAGCTGCGTTCACGAAGGTGACTACTGATGCTCATTGGGAAGTACTGCTGCGGGCCCGTGCGATTGAGAACGGATGCCACATAGTTGCCGCCAACCAGAACGGCAGCGACGGCATCGGCCGGCCCTCGGGCGGGAACTCAGTGATCGTCTCGCCATGGGGGAAGGTGCTCGACCGGGCACCCCACGGGTACTCAATGGCACTGGCAGAGCTTGAGGCCGAGGACCGAGCAGCGGCGAGAGAAGCCTTGCCGATGAGCGATTTGCGCCGCAATGCGGCATCCTTTGAACCGATGAGGGGGAATGGATGAGCTCGCGGGCTGATGCTGCTGCCGAAAAACGGCTCAAGATTCTTGAGGCGTCAATCCATGTGTTCGCGCGCCAAGGCTTTGCTGCCGGGCGTATCAGTGACATCGCCGATCAAGCTGGTGTTGCCCACGGTCTGGTCTACCACTACT
>JBAXCW010000139.1:0-3888 GCA_037141275.1 Actinomycetes bacterium | reverse complement strand
GCGTAGCTCTCGTCAACAATCTGTGAGGCGAGCTCACGCGTTGGAGCGAGGATGAGTGCTGCTGGCCGCGGGGCCTCAGCGTCAATCAGATCAATGGTCGGAACCATGAATGCGAGTGTCTTGCCTGATCCTGTTGGGGACTTGGCGAGAACGTCACGACCGGCGAGAACATCACCAATGACCTTCTTCTGAATTGCGAACGGTGCGACAAAGCCCTTTTGGGTAAGGGCGTTGGCAACCGCGTTGGAAACGCCGAGGTCGGCGAAGGACTGCTCTGACATGTGTATTTCTTTCTTGATGTGCCCCGCACCGGTCTGGTGCGAAACGATTCGGGAGGTACTGTTTTCCCGAACCGCCGTGTGATGGCGGGGCCAAGAAAGCTTCACCTCGCGACAGCCAAACTGACTGTCACCAAAAGGGACACTAGCGGCTTTCCGGACAACATCACGCCAACTGGTGGAAATCACCCGCTTAACCAGCCGGGCTTTCAGGGAACAAACCCTGCCGCGGAAAGGCCGTCTAGTTGATCCGGAAAGTCTTAGTCGAAGGACTGCCATCAACGTTCCCGGCCCGGTCAATTGCTGCGACCTGGAACCTATGGGTGGCTTTCTTGAGGGCCAGTGGTGGGGTCCACGGTGAGGAACATAGGGTCCAAGCGCCAGCATCCATGGAGCACTGGAAGCGGTAGAAGTCGGCCGCCTTGACAGTCGTGAACTTGAAGACCGGACGGGTTACCCGGGTCAGGGTTGGCGCCAAGGTGAGCTTCGTATCCGGCACAATTGTGTCCACGGTGAACATCACCGCACTTGGTGTTGGGTCCATATTGAGCAGGCCGTCAGAGGCGCGGACTTGGAACGTGTGGTTGCCCTCAGCGAGAGCGCTGTACGTCTTTGGACTTGCGCAGGGCGAGAGCCAGAACGTGAGCGAGTCAAACTGGCAGCCAAAGGTTGAGCCACTCTCCGTCGAAGCGAACTCGAATGCCACCGTCTTGGAGTTGACATACGCGCCGGGCGCGAGCGTGATGCTCGTCTGCGGTGCCGTTGTGTCAACCCTGAAGTTTCGGACAGCTGGGCTGGCGTCGACATTCCCCGCTGTGTCAATCGCTCGGACTTCAAGGCTGTGATTTCCGTCGCTCAATCCCGTCAGCGCGTTAGGGCTTGAGCAGACGTACCAATCCGCCTCGGATGAGGAGTCAAGCCGACACTGGAAGGTCGCGGCGACATCGGCTGAGCTGAACGTAACGCTGACCGACGAGGTCGCGTAGGCAGCTGGACCAGAACCAACAGTCGTGTCGGCCGCGGACGTGTCGACAGTGAAGTTCCGCACGGCTGGAGTTGCGTCCACGTTTCCAGCGGCATCACTAGCCCGGACCTCAACCTTGTGACTTCCTTCACTCAGACCGGTGAATACCTTCGGGCTGACGCATGACCCCCAGCCCGAGTCCGACGTGGAGTCCAACCGGCACTCAAAGGTGGAGTTGTCCTCCGAGGAGTTGAAGGCGATGGTGGCCGTCGAGCTGGGGAGTGACGAGCCTTCGGCAGGCGACCCAGCGGCATCAAGGCTCGTCTCCGGAGGCGTTGTATCTGTGGCGGCACAGTTATAGATCTTGAAGTTGTCAATAAACCAGCCGTAGTCAGAGGTCCCGGAGTCGGTGCCGATCCTGAACCTGAACTTGACACTTCGCCCAGCAAGTGAGCTGAGGTCCAGCCTTGAAGCGATGTACCCCTTGCTCGGGCCGACAAACGCATCTCGCCCTGCGAGTGGGTTGTCGCCTGCGCTACCGCTGAAGATTGCGCCCGGATAGCCGTTGGTCGTGATCAGCGAACCAGCGTCGAGCCAGGTAGTTCCGCCGTCGGTGGTGTACTCAACGACCCCACCGTCGTAGTTGCCAGTAGTCGCGAAGGTGTTGCGCTCAAAGCTGTAGGCGTGGTCAAAGTAAAGGCGGCCATTAGCGGGGACAGTCACGGCGTGGTCCATTGTCATTGTTGAGTCAGAGATGGTGCTCGGGTCGTCGCCCCACAGGTTCCCGGTTCCACTCTTTGCGTAGAGGCCATTGGCAGTGTCCTCGGAGGAGTAGTACCACTGAGAACCGCCCGTGGAGCTTGCCTTCGGCCATGAGTGCGCCCCGTCAAAGTTGTCGGCGTAGACGCTGCTGGGAGCCCCGGTCTCACAGAGAGCCGGCTTGGTGGCAGCTGCGTTTACTGGTGTCTGCTGGAGCTCAGTCGCGGTCGCGGCCTTATTGACTTGAGCGCAATCGCCCGTTGAAACAACTGAACTTGGCACTAGTGACTCGCATGCCTGGCCCAACGCAGTCCCAAGATCCCGATAGTCAGACCCGGACCTGAGTAGGAGCTGGGTCTGATACCAAACCTGGGCAGCCTTGGTAACACCAAGCCCAGTAATCGTCTGGCCGTTGAATGAGCCGCCATCTGCTGTCAGATAAGCCGTCTTGTTGGCAACGCCGGAGTTGGTGTGGACGCCCCCGGAATCACCGGCCGTTAAGTCAGCCGTGTACGAGGTACTCGACGTCTTGTCCGGGTCTCCAAAAGTGGTCGGGTCCTTCATATCGCGGAGGGCGCCAGTGGACAGGTCCTCGCCGATCTTCCACCTCACTGCCGCTGTGTCCGTTCCGACTCCATCTGTCAGGTCAACGAACTCGCCGAAGACGTCTGAAAGACCTTCGTTGATAGCGCCTGATTGGTAGTAGTAGAAGAGCTGGGACGTGTACTGAGTGACGCCGTGTGTCAGTTCATGCGCGACAACATCGTCGGCTGACGAGTAGCCCCGTCCGTAGACCATCTGCGACCCGTTCCAGAAGGCATTGCCGTATGGACACTGGTTTGTCGCTGGGCAGTACCTGACCGTCGACTTGATCTCCATTCCATTGCCATCAATGCTGTTGCGACCAAGGCCTTGGTAGAAGTTATAGGTGGCGCCCGCATAGTCGTAGGCCGTGTTGACGTCCGCCACTAGGCTCGCGGCCCCACCTTCCACTCGTGCCGCAGGAGCCGATGGAGTTGAAGAGCAAGGCACCTTCGCCGCGGTGCTCTTGGCATCACAAACCGTCCGGTTAAGCGCGGCTTGCAGCTTGTCCATCGATGCAATGGGGAATCCCCGTTGGGCATCGATGTAGACAACCCTGCTGACTGGGTTCGCCCCACCCCGGCTCACAATCACGTTCCAGACAAGAGCTGCACGTGTCAGGCCAGGGCCCCCGAGGATCCTGGGGTCAAAGATCGAAAGTGTTGGAATCCCCACCGCAGTCAGACCCTTGGCACCACCTTTGGATGCTGCCGACAGGGCAGCCACACGCGCATGAGCTGCACTGATCGCGGGGCTCAGCGATGGAACCTTGCCGCTTAGCGTCTCGGCGCTCCCGGCAACAACGTTATTGCTGCTGTCCACGGCTACAACCGCCTGTCCGCCCAGAACGGGGGTGCCACCGTGAAACTCCTGAAGGCGCACGATTGAGATTCCTCCCCGGGCGCTCTTGAGCACTCGCGTTAAACGCAGGTCTGCGACGCGTGTGCCGTGCAACCGCCCAGGATTCTGCTCAAGCCACAATTTCGCAACTGTCACCGGCGCCGACGAGGCCGTCACCCCAGCTGGGCGGGTCGGCGTAAACCGACTATTTGCTGCCGTGCTGGCTGCTGCCTGCGCGGCCTTGGCCTGGTCCCCCGGAGAGCTTCCCGATTGCCCTATCAGCGCGCCTCCACCGACAAGCACGCCAGCGGTCACAGCTACTGCAATGACAACTCTGGGGCGGGGGGATGATCCGGACACTCACAGAAGAGTAGACCCCTTAGGTAAAGGTTTCGGAAGGTGCAGGCCCCAGCCTTGTAAGGGCCGTGCGTTGATTAGACGGATCTAGAGGAGCTTGGCTTTGGC
>JBAXCW010000138.1:0-3889 GCA_037141275.1 Actinomycetes bacterium | reverse complement strand
CATCTGGCCGCACCGCTGGGGCTGTTCACCCCGCAGCGCTGCGGCCAGATGATGTGGATGTGCTCAACGGGCGGGAGGGGTCCCGATCAGTGGCGGCTGAGTTTGGGATCACTCCGGGCTGGGCGTCTCCCTCTGAGTCCGACCTTGCTCTGCTCATGCGCGACTGGCGGGCTGCGGCAGTTCCGGCCTAACTAGCCGGCAGTAACTGAGGCGAACGCTGGGCGCTCGGCGTGGCTGATGTCTAGCTGAGTCATTGCAGTGCCCTGGGCCGCAAGGAAGGTGGTGGGCCCAACTTCGTCGAGGCGACCGTCCATCTGGAGGCGGCTGGCCACGGCCCTAAGTACGGCAAATGACATCGGTCCAAGGTCGCCCAGCTGTTGGTGATCGTTCTGACGGGTATCAAGGTCAACCTGGGCGATGGACTCAAGGCCTCCGTAGCGGTACGCGTCAATCAGAAGTGAGATGTCAACCCCGTAACCGGTCAGCATGGGCATCTGCTCGATCACCTCGCGACGCACAGCGATCTCGCCAGCCAGCGGCTGGCGAACTCCAGCCAAGTCCGGGTAGAAGAGATTCAGCAAAGGGCGGGCCATTAGCTCAGTCACACGGCCGCCTCCCTCGGGGAGGGTCACTCCCGCTTGGCGGAACGGACGCCGGTAGAAGCCCTTCACGAATGAGATGTGATCGTGCTCGACCAGTGGTCCGATCAATCCGCAGGCGAAGTGTTCAGTGAAGTTCTCTGAGTCTGCGTCAAGGAAACAGATGATGTCTGCTGAAATCACGCTCAGTGCCCGCCACATTGCATCACCCTTGCCCAGGACCGGCCCAAACTCTGGCATCAGGCTTGACTGAGTGTGGACCTCTGCGCCAAGGCGTTCGGCGATTTCAGCCGTGCCATCCGTTGATTCGTCAACGACCACAACCTGATCGATCGTGCCGCGTTCAACCAGCGGCATCAAAGCGGCAACGATGGGGCCGATTGTGCGCTCTTCATTACGGGCGGGCAAGCAGACGCTGACCGAGCTCTCCCTGCGCATGGCGATCCGCTGGGCAGGGAACTCTGCGTGATGAAAACTGTTGTGACGGAGCCAGTCCCGTGCGGTGGTCATCGCGTAAGCATTGCGCAGATCTGGGGTTAGGGTGAGGAACTTGGCACGCAGCCCGTCTTGGTATTTGCGCCCAAGCTCTCGCGAGATCAGGCTGCGGCCTTAGGATCACTGTATGTCTGAGCCCCTCAAGATCCAAGGCCCAAACTTGGTTCTCCGTTTCGCGCAGCTGAGCGACGCACCCCAGCTGTTTGAAATCGGGAGTGATGTGGAGACAACGCGCTATCTCTCTTGGGGTCCGTACACCGAGTCAAGCCAGGCAGAACGCTTCATTGCGGGCATGCCCAGACAGGTAGAGGCTGGAGAGGAACTTGGCTTCCTTGTTACTCGGGGCGACGAGGTACTTGGTGTGACCGCCTTTACTGAACCCCGTCCCCGTGATCGGAGTGTGGTGATTGGCACTTGGCTAACTAAGCCAGAGTGGGGAACTGGGGTGAACACTGAGCTGAAGGCGATGATGGCCGCGTTGGCGTTCAGAGCAATGGGGATTGAGCGCCTCAGCGTCTACGCCGCCGTGACTAATGAGAGATCCCGTGGCGCCCTAGGGAAGGTCGGATTCACCGAGGAGGGCACACTGCGGAGATTCCATCGCCATGGAGACGATTGGTACGACTGCGTCGTTGGTTCGGTCTTGCGAGATGAGTACGAGGTTGGGCCGCTTGCAGCGGTACCGGTTCAGATCACGGGCGATGTGCCCGCGAACTGGATCTTCTGAACTTCTAGTTTCCGCGTTCGTCCCAGGAGAAGCCACGGACGGCTAGTACTCCGCCGACTGCGCCCCAGGCGAGCAGGACCGCAAGTGAGCCCAACTGGGTACTAATCGCCTTGCCACTCACCATTGCTGCTGAGAGGCCGTCGATCAGGTGCGTGAGGGGGAGGATTTGTGCGATCTCCTTGAGGAAGGCGGGAGCTGTCTGAGTGTCATAGAAGACCCCGCTGATGAAAATCACTGGCAGGAAGATCGCATTGACATACGCGGGGGCCGCATCGAAGTTGGGTATCGCGTGGGAGAAAGCGACGCCGAGGGCGCCGAAGGTGGCGACACCAACAGCAAGGAAGATCCCAAGCTCAATCCAGTTCTTCGGCCAGCCCACGCCGAAGCCAAACCTGGCCACGAGGATGACCACGGTGATCTGGATGACTGCGTTGGTAACCGCGTTGGCCAAAAGACCAGAGAGGTAGGACGCCGGTGGCATTGGCGTTCCGCGGACGCGCTTGAGGACACCTTGCTCGCGCAGGAAGGTGAGGTTGAAGGCAAGGGCTGAGAATGTTGATGCCATTACTCCCATCCCGGCGATGCCCGGAACGATGACATCCACGTACTTCTTGTTCCCGGCGAAGACGGCACCGAAGAGGAGGAGAAGCAGAAGCGGGAGCATCAGATTGAAGAATGCTGCCGAGGGATTGCGCCAAAACAGCTTGCGCTCCAACCGGTACTGCCGCCAAGCGAGGGTGACCGCCGAGCGGCGATGAGGTGCTTGTTGCTGGGCGAAGTTACTCATCTCCCGGCTCCTCCATCGTGAGGTCTAGGTAGATGTCTTCAAGGCTTGGGCGGCTGACCTTAAGCCCAGTCAGTTCGCGCCCGGCAGCCAAGGCTGTCCCGGTGATCTCGTGCAGGAGCTTGGTCGGCATGTCCGTTTCGATCTCCTGCTTAGCCCCGTATTCGTCTGTCCAGCTCACACGGGCCTGGTGGGCTGTCGCCCCACCGATGTCCTGCGGGGTTCCCTCGGCCACGACGCGGCCGTCCTTGATGATGGCAACGCGGTCTGCCAGCTCTTGGGCCTCGTCGAGGTAGTGGGTCGTGAGGACAATCGTCGTGCCGAGCGAACGGAGCGAGCGGATGGTCTCCCAGGCGGCACGGCGAGCTTGAGGGTCAAACCCCGTGGTGGGTTCGTCAAGGAAGACAAGGTCCGGATCACCGATCAGAGCCAAGGCTAGGTCTAGGCGGCGCCTCTGGCCACCCGAGAGGGTGCGGCTGCGACCGTCCTCCTTGCCCTGCAGTCCCACCAGAGCGATCGTCTCATCAACGTTGCGTGGCGCTGGGTAGAGGCTGGCGAAGTGCGAAAGAGCCTCGTGCACTGTGAGGTTGGCATAAAGAGCGCTGTTCTGGAGGACAATCCCAACACGCTCACGCAGGTCGCGCGGGCGACCTTGGGGGTCAAGTCCGAGGACGGTCACTGTGCCACTGGTGCGGGCCCGGTAGCCCTCGAGGATCTCCACCGTCGTAGTTTTCCCGGCGCCGTTTGGTCCAAGCAGTCCGAACACCTCACCCCGGCGCACCTCGAATGAGAGGCCGGCTACAGCCTCTGTCTCCCCATAGGACTTGTGGAGGTCAATGACCTCGATCGCTGTGTCGCTGCTGCTCACAGTTGGCATCTTCCCACTGCGCAAGCGGCAAAGACGCGCGGTTGCCTCACGGGACAGTTCCAAGTTCAGCAAATCGGAGCGAAACGGACGATCGCTGAGCGATGCTCGGCGTATGCGCGACGACTCCGGGCAAGGCACCACGGAATACCTAGCCTTGTCCTTGCTGGTGATCATCGTTCTCGGGGCGGCTACGGCTCTGACCAGTGGTGGCCTGGGAGCCGCCGTGGAAGCATCAATCAGACGGGGCATCTGCGAGGTTTCAGAGCAGCGGTGCCCACTTATCCATGCCGCGTCGCTGCCAGCTGATCTTGAGGTCTGCCCGCTTGCCCGGAAGACTGGGAACCAGCAGTTCTCAGTTGATGTGGGAATAGTGCGGCTCGCTGCTCAACTCGGTCTGGTGGTGGAGACAATGTCTG
>JBAXCW010000137.1:0-3897 GCA_037141275.1 Actinomycetes bacterium | reverse complement strand
CGGAGGCATCGCATCGGACACGCCCTCGGCGCGACTGGCAAACATCTTCTCGCGCCAAGCGCGGGTTTCGAGGATCAGATCCCCACTGGAGGTGAGCGAGCCCATGGGGCCGTAGAAGAGGTCGTCGTGGATCGAGCCTGGGCCAGTGGATAGAGCGGTAAAGCCTGAGCCGCCTCCAGCCCCAAGTGCTGCGCGGCGCATGCCGACCGCGTCGATCTCGTCGATAAAGACGATGCACTGACCGCCCCACTTACGGGCTAGGCGGCGCGCTTTGGAGATGAGGAGCAAGACAACGATGACATCCATTCCGATGAATGTCTGAGCGAAGCCCGAGCCGGGCATTGTCATGAATGGCGAGTTGAAGGAAGTCGCAATGGCCTTGGACAGCATGGTCTTTCCCGTGCCGGGCGAGCCAAGGAAGAGCAGCCCACGTTCGCGTTTGCCGCCGAGTCGCTCAAACTCCTCGCCGGACTGCCAGAGGGAAATCACCCTTGAGACCTCTTCCTTCGGCTCGCGCTGCCCGCGAACATCGCTCAGACGGACTCCCCAATCCGCATCGCCTGGCTCGTAGCCCTTCATCTGACGGATGGCGAAGACAAGCAGGGGGCCAAACAGGATTCCGAAGTTGATCAGAAAGAGGAGGGGGAGCTGGAGTCCCAAGACCAGCATCTGAGGTGCAAGGGAGCTAGCCGTCTTGCCCCAGCCGCCGATGTTGAAGAGCGTTGTGAATAGAACGAAGAGAACGCCGAGCCAGATGGCGATCTTGACCCAACGGCGCCAGAACCAAAGCTGACGGCGGGCGACTTGATCCTTGATGAGCTGCTCTCGGTCTGCTCCGTAAAGGCTTGGGCGCGGCAGGAACCGGTTGACCACAACATCAACAACTCCTCTGAATGCGGCAACGGAGAAGAGGGTCCCGACCAGAGCCCAGCCAAGATCCCAACCGTTGCGCCGCCAGAGGGTGAGGAAGAAGGCTGGTGCTGTCAGGACGGCAACAGCAGTGGCTGCACGGCGCAGCCGATTCCATTCAGCGTTGAGGGCGGCCTGGTCATTCTTAAGTAGTGGCGTGGACTCTCCCGGATCGGCCATGGCTGCGAAGAGTAGCCGGGATGGGGCGCTGTTGCCGCAGGCTCACCCTCCATCTAGGTCGGGCAAAGCGACAGCGGCTACGCGGGTGGCGCGGCTCGCCCGACGAGTGGTCTAACTTTGTCAGCCTATGGATTCTGTCAAGGCACCCCGCTGGGGGCGACTCGCGGCGCGATGGAGCTCCATTGTCGATTGGTCGGACCGCCGTCCATTTCTCTCGGCGTCCCTCGTCTTCGCACTCATCTTGCTCGTGTTCTTCAACCCAATGCTCTTTGGAAAGCAGATGTCGCAGCAGCACATGCTCTGGGCCGAGTGGCCATGGCACGGTGCTGAGCCAGCGACGCTGACTCAGCCAATTCTCGCTAATGAGGGCGACGAGGCGCACACGTTCTATCCGCTCAGGCTCGCCGCGGGAAGAGACATTCGCGCAGGACAGCTTCCGCTCTGGAACCGATACACGTACGGGGGTCACGTGATGCTCGGCGATCAGCAGACCGCCCTGCTGTACCCACTGACATGGATCGGAATGCTTTTCCCCTTGGCCTGGGCCTGGGGCCCGATGTGTCTGCTTAACCTTCTTATTGCGGCCATGGGGATGTTTGCGTTTGCTCGAGGGGTCGGGATCAAACGCTCCGGCGGCCTTGTGGCCGGAACGGTATTCATGCTCTCCGCGCCGATGCTGGGTTGGCTTCAGTGGCCCCACGCCTTTGTGTTCGCGCTGCTCGGCTGGTTGCTTTGGACAACTGATCGGCTAACAAAGTCGGGTCGATGGCGCGATGTGGGCTGGGTTGGCCTTGTAATTGGTCTGGAAATCCTCGCTGGGCACGCTGAGTCGGCGATTCTCAATTCGCTAGCAGCGTTCACCTACGGGACTGCTGTGATTCTTGCTGACCGCAAGCGTCGGGCAACGTGGTTGGTCGGTATTCGGAAGATGGGAATGTGGGTGTTTTCCAACGTGCTCGGCCTGGCGATTGCAGGAGCCGCGGTGATCCCTTTCTACACGTCCTACGACCTCTCTATCGAGCGGATTAGTCATAAGTACCAGACTCGTTCGCCACTCGATCTCTCTGATGCGCTCCTGTATCTCATGCCGGACCTCTATGGGCGAGCCGATAATTGGCCAAACGTTTCGCGCTTGGACTTCCTCTTCACTTCGACGCTGGTTGACTTTGGTGTAGGCGCCCTCGTCCTTGCCTGCATAGCCCTTTGGCGCTTCAGGGCTGCGGCTCAAGCGAAAGCGCTTGCAGCTGTGGCCGGAGTATCAGCGCTCCTCATGTTTGGGATCTGGCCAGCGAAGTTGCTGTTGAAGATCCCTCCTCTTGACACTGTCATCGTCCAGCGGGTCTACGTCTTTATCGCCGCGGCCGGTGCCATCGCGGCTGGGGCTGCTGTTGGGAGTCTCCTGCGCAAACGCCTCCCGGTTAAGGCGATCATGCTCTGGACGATCATTCCGTTTGTACTCGCGATTGGCATTCTCGAAATCGAACTCGCTTTCAACAAGACGTACGGGCCTGAGCGAACGATTCATTACGGGTCGATTGTTCGACTCGCGGCGATCCTTGTCTTAACTGGTGTGGTCCTCTGGATGCTCGGGAGAGTGAAGGAGCGTTGGGCGGTCGCGGCCACGCTAATCCTCTGTGTTGGTCAGCTGGCGTACCTCAGCACGGTCAACGTCTGGCTTCCGCCTGAGCTTGCCCATCCTGCAACGCCGCCATCTATTCAGTTCCTGCAGAAGCAGCCGGGTACTTTTCGCATTGGAACGATCAGGATCGGGGTTGAACCGACTTTGATGCAGGCAAATGCGTCTGCAATGTATGGGCTTGAGACGCTGGAAGGGCATGACCCGCCCATCAGCCGTCGGTGGGTTGCGTTTACTACACGAGCGCTTCAGCAGCCCGGCTATCTAGAGCGGCTCCCTGGCGGTCCAGACCCCCGGAAGCCAAAGGCACTCGCCCTTCTGCGGATGATGAATGTTCGTTATTACCTATCGCGTCCATACGCGCGGTATGCGATCCCTGGCTTGACCGAGGTGTACCGCGGCCCTGACGCTGTCATCTATCAGGATGCCTACGCCATGCCACGTGCCTTTATCGTCCCTCAGGTACACCGCACTGGTCCTCTCTACGCACTGGGTCAGATGATGAGCGGCAAGCTCAAGCCGAGGCAGTTTGCATATGTCCCCACTGGTAGCCCGGGCATTCTTGGCGGCGGTGACGTCTATAGGACGGCGGTCGCTAAGTGGACTAGCAACAGGGAGATGCGTATCGACGTTCCGACGGGTCCTGGTGGCTGGCTGGTGGTGGGTAACCCGTGGACCCCAGACTGGAAGGCAACGGTTGACGGCAAGAGTTCGGTGGTTGAACCAACCAATTTTGCGATTCAGGGAATTTCACTGCCGCCTGGGAAACACACTGTGATCTTCACCTACAGTTCACAGCCGTTCTGGCAGGGGGTAGCGCTGAGCTTCGCCGGCTTGATTTTGATGCTGCTTTTCATTATCGGGGGGCGTCGTGGCTGGGAGCCGCGCACCAGACTTGAGGGGCGACTTGGTAGGGACCTTCCAATTCCGGACTGGGCTGTTGGCCCAGGGACACCGTCCGATGTTGTGCCAGAGCCAAACAGGCTTCAGCTCGCAGTCAGGCGGCAGAAGGCCAGGCTGTTCGGTGGGGTCATGCTTGGTCTTAGGCGCGTGAAGCGGAGCCTTCCGAAGTGGGATGTGCGGTTCCGTAAGGAGTAGGTCGCAGTTCACTAAGGGCATGCCGGAGGAGGGACTCGAACCCCCGACACGCGGATTATGATTCCGCTGCTCTA
>JBAXCW010000136.1:0-3900 GCA_037141275.1 Actinomycetes bacterium | reverse complement strand
AAGCAGAAGCAGGCTTTCAACGCCAAAGAGAGCTTGGACATCTACGCACCCATCGCACCCAGGCTCGGTATCCACGCGGTCAAGTCCGAACTTGAGGATCTGGCGTTCGCCACACTTCACCCCCGGAAGTACCAGGAGATCAAGGAGCTCGTCAGTCAGCAGCGGGCCGAGCGCGAGGACTACGTTGCTGAGGCAGGTCGGATTCTTTCCACTGAGCTTGAGTCTCTCGGCGTTGAGGCGGCCATTTCAGGGCGCGCGAAGCACTTCTATTCGATCTACTCAAAGATGTCTGGGAAGGCCCGGGAGTTCAACGAGATCTACGACCTCACGGCGATGAGAGTCGTTGTTGACTCCATCAAGGACTGCTACTCGGCCGTTGGGGCAGTACACGCACTCTGGAAGCCACTCCCGGGGCGTTTCAAGGATTACGTTGCGATGCCCAAACTCAACCGGTATCAGTCGCTCCACACCACCGTAATCGGGCCAGAAGGACGCCCACTGGAGATTCAGATCCGAACTAGGGCAATGCACGAGACAGCAGAGTTCGGTGTTGCTGCCCACTGGCGTTACAAGAGGGGTACGGAAGCTGGCGAAGGCATCCAATGGCTGGACGATGCGGCCGACCGTAACTCCAACAACTCTGATTCCGTTGACTTCCTAACTGCCCTCAAGGGAGACCTCTTCGAGGATGAGGTATTCATCTTCACGCCTCGTGGTGAGGTGAAGTCACTTGCCGCCGGCGCAACACCGCTCGACTTTGCGTACGACGTCCACACCGATGTCGGTCACCGGTGTGTTGGGGCCAAGGTGAACGGCAGGATCGTTCCACTTAGCTACCAGTTGCGCAGCGGGGACATAGTAGAAGTGCTGACCTCAAACCGCGACCGTGGACCGTCACGAGACTGGCTGACGCTCGTCCGCACACCCCGGGCGAAGAACAAGATTCGCGCATGGTTTAGGACGGTTGAACGCAAGGACGCGGAACAGACTGGTCGTGAGTCACTCAACGAAGCGCTGAAGCGTGAGGGACTTCCAGCCCAGAAGATCGTTGGGTCCTCGCTGCTAGCCGATGTGACGCGCGAAGTCGGTTTCCGAAGGGCAGATGAGCTCTACCGGGCTATCGGTTCTGGAAAGGTCTCCGCCAACAGCGTCGTACAGAAGGTCCTCCAGCGCCTCAAGCAGGGGGAGGCCGCTGAGGACGACACAAGCGCGGCCGAGGCACTCATCCGCGAAGGGCGCAAGCGCGATCGGCCCGCCGCCACCGCCGGTCGTTACGGAATCGCCGTGGCCGATGTAGGACCGGATGTGATGTTGCGGATGGCCAAGTGCTGCAGGCCTGTGCCTGGCGATGACATCTGTGGATATGTCTCCCTCGGTCGGGGAATTACGATTCATAGAACCGACTGCCTCAACGTTGACAACCTCAGTAAGGACGAAGGCCGCTTCACCCCAGTCAGGTGGGAAGGGCAGGCTGACACTTCATTCCGCGTCGAGCTTCAGGTTGACGGCTGGGACCGGCATCGGCTCTTGGAGGATCTCTCTAGGACCTTCGCTGAGACTGGCATTAACATTGTTGAAGCCAGAGTCACAACTGACGAGCCGATGATTCGTAACCGCTTTGTTGTTGAGGTTCCTGACACGAGAACCCTTGAGCTCGCTATCGCCAAGCTGCGTCAGATCGACGCAGTCTTTGACGCTCAGCGCGTAACACCCTCCAGCGGCTAACTGCCGCCGCATGGGAGTGGGCTAGAGCCAGCCTCGCGACTTGAAATAGGCCAAGGAGCCACCAATCATGGTGACCACTACGCCGATGGTGATCCAGAAGCCGCTAATTACTCCCTCGCCGGGGATCTTGGTGTTCATCCCCATGATCCCAGCCACCAAGGTGGGAGGGAGGAAGATGACGGTCAGCACAGTGAGGATCCGCAGGACATCATTGAGTCGATGTGACAGAACGGATTCGTTAGTCGTCTCAAGTGCCTCGACGGTCTCCTTGTAGCCGTCAAGCATCTGCCAGATCCGTTCGGAGGCGTCCTCGAGGTCGTCGAAGTAGATCTCGAGCTCATCGGCGAGGATTGGGTGCCTAGTTCGCTCCAGATCCCGGAACACCACACGCTGAGGGCGGACGATCTTCCTGAAGTTGATGATCTCCTGCTTGACATTAGAGATGTCACGGACAGCCTCCGAGGAGCGTCCAGCGAAGATCTCTTCCTCTAGATGCTCCAGCTTGGCGCCGATCTTACGCAGCATCGGGAAGCCAGCGTCGACACAGGCGTCGGCAACGCGATAAAGCAAGTACCCGGAGCCGCGCGAGAACAGATCCGCTCGTACCTCCTCGCTCTGACGGCAGCGCTCGAAGAGATAGGACAGTGGATCGGTCGGGTCGTTAGGGATCGTGATCAGATACCCGGGCCCGACAAAGACATCTACCTCAGCGGCGCCCAACCGTCCCGCCTCCGGGTTGAAGCGGGGGAAGTGCAGGATCGCGAAGATGTGATCGGAGTATTCATCGATCTTTGCTCTTTGATTGCGGGAAAAGACATCCTCGTAGGCAAGCTGATGGAAGTCGTACCGCTCTTCAAGCCAGGCGCGATCGGCCGCACGAGGGCGCTCGATGTTGATCCAACGCAGCCCCTCGTGTTCGACTTCGTCGACGTGAAGACGTTCAGGCTCAGCGGCGACAGGAATCGGACCGCGTATGCGGCCTGATCTGCGGAGACGGGGCTTCGGAAGGCTCGGCATCGGGACTTCGTGGCTCGTCGTTCGTGTTGCTTGTTGGTTCCATCACCCGCGATGGTATCTGGATGTGCTCCGCGAACGAGGGCGTGCAACATCTCTCGGTCCGTTGCGCTTTGTTGGGGAATGCTCTATGGTCCCGCTGACATAGCAGTACGCAGTACACATCAAGAGGCGTTGAGGGATTGGCCCTATGACACGCCGGCAACCCCCCACAGTGGGGAAGGTGCCAAATCCATCGAGTTAAAACTCGGGAGATGTGAGGCAAGCGTTTGATCGCTTTCGCCCACGGAACCCGGCGGAAGAACGAAAGGTCAAATCAAATGCCGCCGAAGTCACTGAAGTGCAAGGAGTGCCAAGAGGAATACCCCCTTGAGGCCATCTACGCCTGCTCGCGTTGTTTCGGGCCACTGGAGGTCGCCTACGAATCGCTTGAGGGGCGCGAGCCTGAGGAACTCAAGCGGCGTATCCAAGCCGGTCCCAACACGCTGTGGCGCTATGCGGACTTTCTGCCAGTCCAGCGGCCACCTGAGGGGGCACTACCAACCGGCATGACGCCCCTGATTCGCGCTGATCGACTGGGCAAGGAGCTCGGCATCGACGAGCTTTGGATCAAGTCGGAGACCGCGAATCCCACACACTCGTTCAAGGACCGTGTTGTGGCCGTAGCCATGGCTCGAGGGCTGGAACTTGGCTTCACGACCTTTGCGTGCGCATCAACCGGAAATCTCGCCAACGCTGTTGCCGCACATGCTGCTGCCGCAGGCGCTCCAGCCTGGGTCTTCATTCCCGCCGACTTGGAGCGAGAGAAGATCACTGCGACTGCCATACACGGCGCCCGTGTGATCGGAGTCAAGGGCAACTACGACCAGGTCAACCGGATGTGCTCAGAACTTGCCCACGAGCGCGATTGGGCGTTTGTCAATGTCAACCTCCGTCCGTACTACGCAGAGGGCTCAAAGACGCTCGCT
Organism: Actinomycetes bacterium; assembly: GCA_037141275.1. Lineage (GTDB taxonomy): Bacteria > Actinomycetota > Thermoleophilia > Solirubrobacterales > Solirubrobacteraceae > WLNJ01. Next base: position 193 of record JBAXCW010000136.1, on the reverse strand, counting down.
TATGAGATCGCCGAGCAGCTTGACTGGCGTCTTCCTAACCATCTTGTTGCCCCGGTGGCAAGTGGGTCACTCCACACGCGAATGGGTAAGGCATTTGACGAATGGCGCGACTGCGGCCTCGTGAGTGGTCCGCTGCCGGCGATGCACGGGGCTCAGGCAGCCGGCTGCTCTCCTGTCGCAACCGCGTTTGAGG
>JBAXCW010000135.1:0-3918 GCA_037141275.1 Actinomycetes bacterium | reverse complement strand
GGCCCACCTCGATATCGCTGGCGTTGCCGACGATGTCGACCTCCCTTACGCCAAGAAGGGCGGTGCCGGTTTCGGCGTCCGCCTGCTTGTCACACTGGCCGAATCCCTCGCAGCCTGAGAACATCACCAGCATGAACTTCGACCTCTCAGATGAACACCGTCTCCTGCGTGACTCCGTGCGCGAATTCGCAGAAGGCGAAGTCGCCCCAATTGCAGAGGAGATCGACCACAACAAGCGCTTCCCCACAGAGATCGTGGAGAAGATGGGCAAGCTCGGTTGGATGGGTATCCCCTTCCCCGAGGAGGTGGGCGGCGCCGGCGGTGACTCGCTTGCCTACGCGCTCGCTGTTGAGGAGCTAACCCGTATTGACTCCAGCGTGGCAATCACACTCTGCGCGCACACCTCTCTGGGCACCCAGCCCATCTACCTCTTCGGCAGTGATGAGCAGAAAGCCGAATGGCTGCCAAAGCTCTGTGCTGGTGAGCTCCTCGGCGCGTTTGGTCTGACCGAGCCTGAGGCCGGGTCGGACGCTGGCAACACGCAGACCCGAGCAAACCTTGAAGGCGGCGAGTGGAACATCAACGGCGCAAAGCAGTTCATCACCAACGCTGGAACATCCATGTCAGGCGTTGTCGCAATCACAGCTGTAACCGGCGAGGACGCCAATGGTCGCAAGGAGATCAGCAACCTGCTCGTTCCAAACGGAACACCCGGCTATGAGCAAGGCCAGCAGTACGGCAAGATCGGCTGGCACGCTTCCGATACTCGCCCGCTCACCTTCACCGACTGCAAGGTCCCAGAGGAGAACCTCCTCGGCCCACGGGGAGAGGGCTTCAAGCAGTTCCTCAAGATCCTCGACATTGGCCGCATTGGCGTGGCCGCAATGGGTGTCGGCCTTGCTCAAGGCGCACTTGACCTTGCGATTGCTTACGCCAACGAGCGTGTTGCCTTTGGACAGAAGATCGGCAAGTTCCAAGCGATCCAGGCCAAGATCGCCAACATCTCAGCTGAACTTGAAGGAGCTCGCCTGCTGACCTACAAGGCCGCACTTGAGAAGGACGCCGGCCTTGACTTCAGCCTCACGGCCGCGCAGGCCAAGCTAAAGACCGGCCGACTTGCCGTCTGGGCCGCTGAGGAAGCCGTGCAGATCCACGGCGGTTACGGCTGGATTGACGAGTACGCAATCTCCAGGCTTTACCGCGACGCGAAGATTTTGACCATTGGCGAAGGCACTGATGAGGGGCAGCAAATGGTCATCGCACGCAAGCTCGGCTGCTAGCCGGTTAGCGTGGGGGTAGGAACGCTCACGGCAACTTCCTGCGCCTACAGATCCTCCAGGATCTGACTCGCGGCTGAGGCAGGGTCAATCTTTCGCTGGGAGACCTGTTCAAGGAGGTCAGCGAACTCGGGAGTCGCTTCGATGCGGTCCTCAAGATCACGGCGCAGGCGACCGGTCGCGATTGCCAGGACCTCAGACCGGAGGTTGCGCTTGCGGCGTTCAACCAGCGTGCCCTCGGCCTCAATGTAGGCCTGGTGCTCGTCGAGCTTCTCGATCAGCTCATCAATGCCCTTGTCGTGGACTGCCTCGGTCTTGACGATCGGTGGCACCCAACCCTCCCGTGGTCCAAGTGCCAAAACCGCGCGGACCTCACGGACCATGGTCTCGGTCAGCGGGTGGTCTGCCTTGTTGACAACGATCACATCGGGAATTTCCATGATCCCGGCCTTGAGAGCTTGAATCGAGTCACCAGAGCCAGGGATCAGAACGAGTACGACAGTGTCAGCGTGGTTGATGACATCAACCTCGGCCTGGCCCACGCCGACAGTTTCGAGCAGCACGATGTCACGGCCCGCAGCATCAATCAGCAGTGCGGCTTGTAGGGCAGCTTCGGCCAATCCGCCAAGCGCGCCACGGTTAGCCATTGAGCGGATAAACACGCCTGGATCAAGGAAGTGCTCGGTCAAGCGGATGCGATCCCCGAGTAGCGCACCGTGTGTGAATGGGGACGAAGGGTCAATGGACAGAACGCCAATGGTGTTCCCACGGGCCCGCTCCGCCTTGGTCATTGCGCTGATCAGAGTGCTCTTGCCAGCCCCGGGTGCTCCGGTCAAGCCAACGACGCGCGCGTTACCCGTCCTCGGATAGATCGCCTTGACGAGCTCCCAGCCAGCAGGGTCGTTGTCCTCAACAAGGCTGATCGCCCTGGCGAGCGCTCGCCGGTCGCCCGCGAGGAGGCGTGTCGTGAGGTCTTCGGTTGTTCCCTTCGCGGCCATGGGTACGGATCATGCCACTCCAGCCCCGTGTCCCGATCCCGGTGCCTGTCCTGCCTGAGCTCCTCCAACAGGCCCGGCGATTTACCATCCCCAGTGTGGAACACGTCCAGACCATTCACCCCAGCGAAACTCAGCCCGATGCTGTCCGGCTACCGCCGGGTCCACCGCACGGAGGACCGTTCGCGCTGCTGCGGTTCATGCACTCCAGTCACATGCTCAACTTTCAGTACTTCCGGATGGTGGCGCGCTGGGTCTGGCTGAAAGCCCGCTGGCGTGGCCGACTGGTCACGGATGGTCTCTGTTTCATCTGCCCGGATGTCACCTTCGAGATCGGCAAGGAAGCGAAGGTCCACCTTGGCCGCTGGTCATGGATCGGCAACGGGTGCAAAATCCGTGCCCACGAGGGTGAGGTGGTCATCGGCGCCAAGACCGTGTTCGGTCAGGAGTGCACGATCAGCTCCTTCCAACATGTCTCAATTGGCCGGGAGTGCATCCTCGCCGACCGAGTGATGCTGATCGATTTTGACCACGGCGCCGCGGAGGTAGACCGCCCCATCCGGGCTCAGGGGATTTACAAGCGGGATGTCCGGGTTGGACACAACTGCTGGATTGGCTACGGCGCCTGCATTCTGCGCGGCGTGACTGTCGGTGACAACACGATCATCGGCACCAACTCAGTGGTGACCAAGGACGTGCCGGACAACGCCATCATGGGCGGTGCTCCCGCGAAGGTCTTGCGAATGCGCGAGACCCCGCAGTCAATGCGCTGGGGTTAGGCGCTGACCGCGAGCAGGTCGCGGTAGACGACTGCTGTTGAGCGGGCTACATCAGCCCAGTCAAAGCTCAGTACATGTTCGGACGCCTCAGCAACCAGACGGTCTCGCAGCACGTCATCGCTGAGTAGCCGCTCGATCATGATCGCTAAGTGCTCTGCGTCACCACCGTTGAATCTGAGGCCTACCTTGTCGCCCTCAGGCACAACCTCACGCAGACCGCCGGTGTCAGCGACGATGCACGGACAGCCGGAAGCCATTGCCTCTAGGGCCACAAGCCCGAACGGTTCGTACAAGCTTGGGACCACTGTCAGGTCAGCTATTCGGTAGAGCGAGTGGAGTGCGTCATCGCCGATCCAACCAAGAAATGTGCCGTGGTCGTCAAGGCCAAGCTTCGTGGCCTGAGCCTTCAGGTCGGCTTCAGCCGTGCCTGAGCCGGCAACAAGGAAACGGACATTGCCGAGCGTCTCGATGATTCCAGGGAGTGCCTCGAGTGCGAGGTGGAAGCCCTTCTCGTAGACCAGCCGTCCAACTAGGAGGATGAGCCTCTCATCTGGCTTGGCAAACTTTCCACGCAGCGTGTCAAGGTCATCGACGGGGACAAGGTCCATTGGGTCAATGCCATTGGGGATCACTTCGACTGAGCCCTCGTCGAGTGCGTAGATGTCAGTGATGTGGTCGCGCATGTAGGCCGAGCAGGCGATCACGCGGTCAGCCCTGTTTGTCATCCACCGTTCGACACCGTGGATGTGCGACTGGGGATGGTCCTCGATCCAACCTTGGTGCCTGCCGTACTCAGTTGCGTGAACGGTCATGACAAGTGGACAGCGGAACCGCTTGGCAAGGTGATCGCCCGCCCCGGCCACACGC
>JBAXCW010000134.1:0-3923 GCA_037141275.1 Actinomycetes bacterium | reverse complement strand
GAGCAGTGAGTGTGACCAAGAAAGCCATGCGTTTGGGTCTGGACCAGTGATCGCAGGCAGCCAGATGACTGATGCAACAGCAAGGACTAATGACCCGATAGCCAGGTACCACGAATCTCGCTTGAGAACGCCGAGGTCAGGCACTTTCGCCTCGGAGGACAGAACGCCGGATCTTCCCGGACGAAGTCTTGGGGAGCTCGTCGACGAAGTCAACGATGCGTGGGTACTTGTAGGGAGCAGTCACTTGCTTTACATGGTCCCCAAGCTCGACCGCTAATGCGTCGGATGGGGAAAAGCCGTCACGCAGCACGACCACAGCTCGGACAACGGAGCCTCGCTCTCGGTCAGGGGCGGCGACAGCTGCGCACTCGGCGACAGCGGGATGGGTGCCCATCGCTGACTCAACTTCGAATGGCCCAATGCGATAGCCCGACGAGGAGATGATGTCGTCATCGCGGCCCTCGAAGAACAGGAATCCGTTCTCCACTCGGACCAAGTCGCCAGTGCGCCACGGCTTATCCATTGGCGCGGGTTCGCCATCGAGCGTGCGGAGGAAGAAGGTTGGTACGGAGGTTGGGTCTACAACAAGCTCCCCTTGGTCAATCCAAAGGTCAATGCCGGGGAGGGCCTTGCCCATCGAGCCGGCTGGGCAGTCGTCGTCCGGGCCGACGCCGGTGAGGTGGCCTGTCTCCGTTTGTCCGTAGCCATCACGGATCGTCAGCCCGGTGGCATTGCGGAATCGCTCGATCACCTCGGGATCCAAGGCCTCTCCGGCAGCCACCATGCTCGTGAGGTCTGCGAGAGGGGGAATCTCCAGTCTGGACGCGATCACTCGGTATTCAGTTGGGGCTTGGCAGAGCGCCCCAACCCGTTCGCTCTGGAGAACCTCAAGCCGCTGATCAGCGTCGAAAGGAGCGTCGTGAATGAGGGCTGAGGCGCCGCAAATCCATGGAGCTAGGAAGACGTTCCTAGCGGACTTTGACCAACCAGGAGCAGCTGTACACCAAGCCAGTGACCCGACCGGGGCCCCAAACCACGAGTGGGCTTGGACTTCCTGTCCTGCCAGCCACCGAACTCCGTGAACAATCCCCGTTGGTCCAGCGGTCGTGCCGGAGGTGAAGATCACAACAGCAGGATCATCCGGCGTGAGGTCGGCAATCTCTGATGCTTCCCCTTGGAAGGGAGCTGACGGAGCGTCTGGATCAAGGTGCTCACAACCAAGCTCAACTACCAAGCAGTCAGGTGAGGCTGCACGAACGGCCTCGGCGGTTGAGGCCTCACACAGGATTAGGGCCGGCTGAGCAGCCTTGATCCGCAGGTCTAAGTCGTGCGGTCGCAATGAGCTGTGGCACGGCAGAGCCACAGCTCCGATGCGCCAGATTCCAAGCATCGCCAAGACCCATTCCGGCCGGCTTCCAAGCACTGTCATCACGGTGTCGCCTTGCGCCACTCCATTGGACTGGAGCCATCCGCCGAACCGTGAAGAGAACTCGGCCACGTCTGCGAATGACCATTGACGCCGCTCTCCCCCGTATCCAAGGGAGAGAAGTGCGAGTCGGTCCGGGTCAGCCTGTTGAACAATCTCAGCCGTTGGGTTCACGAAGTGTGGAGAATAGGCTGCCATCGGTAAGATTCGCTTCCAGAACCTTCAATTACGACACGGGAGTCGATAAAGAAATGGCCACCGCCACCCCGCAGTTCTCAGACAAGACAGACGAGCAGGCAGCAATCACGGAGATGGTTCGCCAGTTCGTGGATGAGCAGGTGCTCCCAAACGCAGAGCACTACGACCACGCTGACGAGTTCCCCGCTCCAATCGTTGAGCAGATGAAGGAACTCGGTCTGTTCGGGGTGACCATTCCCGAGGAGTACGGCGGAATGGGCCTTGACCTCACCACCTACACGATGATTGTTGAGGAGCTCGCAAGGGGTTGGATCAGCATCTCGGGCATCATCAACACCCACTTCATCGGCGCCTACCTGCTGATGCAGTTCGGCACCGAGGAGCAGAAGGCCAAGTTCCTGCCGCTGATGGCGACAGGGGAACTGCGCGCTTCGTTCAGCCTTTCCGAGCCTGAAGCTGGCTCAGATGTTCAGGCGATCAAGACCACTGCCAAGAAGGTTGAGGACGGCATGTGGGAGATCAACGGACAGAAGATGTGGGTTACCAATGGTCTGATGAGCGGTCTCTGCTTCGTTCTCGTCAAGACGGACATCACAGCTGAGCCAGCCTTCAAGGGTATGACCTGCTTTATCGCCGAGAAGGAGCCAGGGGTTCACGAGAACACCGGCGACAACAAGGGCTTCAACGTTCCGCCTTCGATCAAGAAGATGGGCTACAAGGGCGTCGAGTCAACTGAGCTTGTGTTCGACGGCTACCGCTGTTCAGCCGACAACATTCTCGGCGGCGAAGAGGCCGGCGTTGGTAAGGGCTTCATTCAGATGATGGACGCACTTGAGGTTGGTCGCGTCAATGTCGCAGCCCGTGGAGTCGGTATCGCGCAGCGCGCGCTTGAACTCGCACTCCGTTACAGCCAAGAGCGCAAGACATTCGGCAAGCCAATCGCTCAGCACCAGGCAATTCAGTTCAAGCTCGCCGACATGGCAACCCAGGTTGACGCCGCAAGGCTGATGACCCTCCGTGCCGCGCGCATGAAGGACAACGGCGAGCGGTCCGACCTCGAAGCCGGGATGGCCAAGCTGTTCGCATCAGAGGCAGGGCATTTCTGTGTTGAACAGTGTTTCCGTATTCACGGTGGCTACGGCTACTCCAAGGAGTACGAGGTAGAGCGCCTTTACCGCGATGTCCCGCTGCTTCTGATCGGTGAGGGAACTTCCGAGATCCAGCGCATGGTCATCGGCAAGAAGCTGCTTCAGCGCCATAAGATCTGAGTCAGGCACCTGAACATGATGGCCGTCGCCTGAAGGCATTTCGGCCAAGGCACCCGGGCAATGTTCCGGGTGCTGTTTATGGGCTGATCGTCGCCGCCTCGGTTATGGCCGCAGCGGATGTTGAGAACGGGGACCGCGCAGGGCAGATTGGGCTGTACACAGCGTTCACGCTTGTCACCTTCTGGTTGGCGCATGTTTACTCAGCCCTTCTCGGGGATTGGTCCGGTAAGGGCGTTCAGCCAACGGTCGGGCGGGCGCGCAAGGCGCTTATCCGCGAGTGGCCCATGCTCGGGGCGACGACAGTGCCGCTCCTGATTCTTGTTATGGGCGCCGTTGACCTGCTGCCAGACCATCTTGCCATCAACACGGCTCTCGCAGTTTGTGTTGGCGAGCTGGGGCTGACCTCGTTCTACGCTGCTAGGAGTGGGGGCGCATCGCTAAAGAGTTCTGTTTTGGCCGTTGCGCTCGCCCTTGTATTTGGTGTCGCAATTGTGCTGCTCAAAGCGATCATCCACCGATAATTCGTGTGAGCTACGGGAGGGGGGAGTACGCTCTCTCTATGTCCAGTGATGCACCAGCACTGATTGAGCAGGCAGTCAACAGGTTCCTTGATGAGGTTCCTGCCTTGAAGCCGCTTTCACTGATCGTCGATCTTGAGCTTCTTGGCCGTGGCGATGTTCAGCCCTACACCGTGGCGATGGGTGGCCCCGACGGTCTGAAGATCACTAAGGGTGTGGCCGACCACGCTCGCATCAGGCTGGAGGTCCCACGGGCCACGTTCAACACGCTCGCAGAGAAGGGTCACATCGCTGACTGGCATGACTCTTTTGACAAGGGTGACTGGAAGGCAAGCGGTGACAGCGCAATGCTCAGGCTCCTCGCACAGGTGATTGGCAAGCAGGAGGAGCGCAACGGCCTTCGAAAGGCTCACTGAGGGTGTCGGGCGCGCTGCCAACCCCACGTGATCGCGGCCTTTCTGTGCCTGCGGACTGGGAGCCGCACGAGCGCACGCTGATTGCCTGGCCAACTAG
>JBAXCW010000133.1:0-3954 GCA_037141275.1 Actinomycetes bacterium | reverse complement strand
CAGACAACGGTGTCGTCGGCGGACTTAACCGCGCAAGCGTGCAGGAGGCCTGCGCTGACCTGATTGACAGCGCCAAGACCATCTGGAGGGGGAATTCTCCCGGCGCCAATGACGTTGCCACCCCAGCACGCGGCGGTGTCGTCCGCGGATTTGACAGCGCAGGTGAGATAAAAGCCTGCGCTGACCTGCTTCACGGCGCCAAGGCCGTCTGGAACGGTGACTTGACCTTTATCGTGGGCTAGTCCTTGGCCACCCCAGCAGGCGAGGGTGCTGTCGACGGCCTTGATGGCACACGTGTCGTAGGCCCCGGCGCTGACTTGCTTAACGGCACCAAGGCCGTTTGGCAAAGTGACCTGGCCGTCGTCGAAACCAACGCCGCCCCAGCACCTGAGAAAACCATCAGTTAGGCGCAGGCCACAAGTATGGGATCCTGCTGCGCTTACTTGGGGGAAGGGAGCGGAGGCCGTTGCAGCTGCCGCGCTAGAGAGGCAAATCGCCAAGGTTGCGAAGAAGATCGCAGGAACAGTCCCTCGCACTCGCCGCGAGGTCATTTTGGTCGGAAAAGGATTTAATGGTTGGGACATTTTTGGACCTAGCATTCTAGAATACTGGGGGCGGAGTTGAGCCATCAAGGGATCCTCAGATATTCGACGGTCGTCGCTTTGCCCCGGATGCTGGTGGCTGTAAGGGTGACGGCCCAGTTTCCTCGCGCCAAAAGCTTGTGGTTGATCTGGCCATCCCAGCCGTAGGCAGCTAGTCCTGCTGCGTAGGGCCTATTTGCGAAAAGTGTGAGCGGCTTGTTCTGCGTGACCGTCTTCCTGACCTTCTTCCTGCCCTTCCTAATCGTGATCACTTTCTTGACAGGCTGGACGATCGTCACCGTGACCTTGCACGCGTCACTCGCGTCCCAAGAGAGGCTCGCAATGTAAGGGTGGCCAGGTGGCGTCCAGCCAAGGTCGTTGACCAGAAACGATTGCGGTGCGAGCGCTGCGCCTGTCAGCGGGATCACATGCGTGCCAGCCACTGAGCTGTCGGTAATCGTGAGCGAGCCATTGACATCCCCACGAACCCAAATTTGGGGCCTAAAACGGACTCTAACCACGCAATAGCCTCCGTTAGGGGCGGGCGTAGCCGTGCAGTTCTGCGACACGATTGAGAAGGCGCCCCCTCCGTCATCGGTCACGTCCACAGCGCTGACGCGGAGGTCCGCTTGGAGCTCATCAAGCGACCGGCTGAGGACTGGGATCCTCAGGACCACACTCTTCTGACCGCCCTGCAAATCACCAAAGTCAAGGCCGGCAGCTGACCCAAAGTCGACCAACGCCCCCGAGCCAGGGACGGTCGCTTGGCCGGCTGCATTGACCCCCCAGCAAACCAACCCGCTATTCACCTTGACAGCACACATGTGGCCACCTCCGCTGCTGATCTGCGTAACTGCGCCCACCGTTGCCGGTACGGCTAGGGAACCAGTCGACCCAACGCCCCAACAGCGGACCAGTCTGTCCGCTGTGATCGCACACGTGGCAGCGTAGCCAGCGCTAACCCCCGATACAGTGCCCAGATCCGACGGAGGTAGCTGCTGGGCGTAGGCGTTGCTCCCCCAGCAAATCAGTTGGTCCGTGGTCGTCACCGCACAGCTGTGATCGAGGCCTGCGCTGATCTGTTTGACAGCCGGCAGGTCTTTGGGCACGCCACTCGGGCCGCCAGGACCATCACCCCAACAGACGACTGATGAGTCTGAGGCCTTCACCGCGCAGGTCGCCGTTCCCCCGGCACTGAGTTGCGTGACCGTTCCAAGATCGGCTGGCACCGTGGACTGTCCGTGACTGTCGTTGCCCCAACACTCAACGGTCGAGTCAGTCTTGATTGCACAGGCATTAGTTTCACCTGCGCTGACCTGCAGCACGGAACCTAGACCGACCGGAGCAGACTCCCGGACACCGAGGAACGTCCCCCAGCAAGCCGCGGTCCCATCTGACTGGCGCCTCACACAGGTTGCTGTACCGCCAGCGCTCACTTGGGTGACAGCACCTAAACCCAGCGGTGTGTCCGAGGTTTGCCCCGACCAATTCTTGCCGAAGCAAAACAGAGCGCCAGAAGCCCTTACAAAGCAGGTGTGCTCGCCCCCAGCGCTGACCTGAAGCAAAGATGGTGGCCCCGCATAGGCAGTAGAAGCCCCAAGGGCACAGACGGCAGTGAGAAAAACGGAGAGAAACAGACCTTTGCCCCTTCTGCCGAGGGGTGTCCCAAAGGGATGAGTAAAGGACCGAAGCATTTAGCGGACAGTACTCTCCCTCGGCCCGGATGGCTAGCAGGCGCTGAGCCGTCCCCAAACCCCGCAAATAGCGTCATTTGCACAAAAGACACGCTTGTGCTTTTCCACACATGGGAGTAGACCTTGTTGTGGAAGTTGAATGACGACCACGGGAGGTCTGGACAAGTGCCAATCCATGTAACCCCCACTGAAATGGCCCGCCTCGCAGGCCTCGAGCGCGGAGACGTGCTCGAAGCCTGCAGGCAGTATTCCATCCCCGTTCTACACGGGCGTATTGACAAGTCGCTGTTCATGCTGAATATGCGTGACGCGACTCGCACCGGCAACGTACAGCCGACCTAGTAGAGGACGGGATGAGGAGCGGTCGGGGTGGAAGCCCGACCGCTCCTCGCTGGTTAGACTCCCCCGGGATAATGGACCCAATGGGAGAGGAGACCCATGACGGCCTCAAACGCTGCTGAAGGTAAGACCACAGGCTCAAACACGATTGCCGACCTGCTTGAACGGGCAGTCGAGCGCAGTCCTGAGTCAATCGCAATCCGTCACAAGGCTGATGGTGCTTGGCATGACGTAACCGTTGCCGAAGTTGGCGACATCACCAGCGAAATCGGCCGTGGGCTGATCGCACTCGGTGTTGAACACGGTGACCGCGTCTCAATCCTCTGCAACACACGCCCTGACTGGACTTACGCCGACTTCGCAATCACCCGCGCTGGTGGCGTGGTTGTGCCGATTTACCCAACCAACTCACCAGATGAGTGCGAATGGGTAGTGGGTAACTCAGAGTCAGTGGCCGTCTTCTGCGAAGACGCATCCCAGGTCGCAAAGATCGTTGAAGTACGCGACAGCCTCCCCAACCTCAAGCACATCATTGTCATGGACCCTGCCGGCGACATTGCCGATGGAATCACCGTTGACCAACTGCGTGAGAACGGCCGTGCCGTGGACCCATCCGAACTCGTAGCCCGCACCAATGCTGTCACCGGAACTGACCCATTCACATTCATCTACACGTCCGGTACGACTGGCCCACCAAAGGGTTGCGTCCTCAGCCATGAGAACTACCGCAGTGTGCTCACCATGTGCGCATCGCTTGATGTTCTCGCAAGCGGAGAGACCACATACCTCTACCTGCCTCTCGCCCACTCGTTCGCGCTGCTGATCCAGCTGATCTCGTTCGACGTTGACGGAACAATCGCCTACTTCGGTGGTGACACAAAGCAGATCATCGCCGAGCTCTCAGAGGTCAAGCCAACGTACTTCCCAAGCGTGCCAAGGATCTTCGAGAAGATCTACACAATGGTCACCTCCAACACGGAGGACCCAGAGAAGCTCAAGGCAGCCGTGGCACTTTGCAGCAAGGTCCGTGACCTTCAGGCAGCCGGGCAAGATGTGCCACCTGAGTTGGCAGAAGCATTTGCAGTCGCAGACGAAAAGTTCGCGATGGTACGCCAAGCATTCGGTGGCAACGTGCGCCAGGCAGTAACTGGTGCAGCCCCAATCGCCCCGGACATCCTCGAGTTCTTCTGGGCTGCTGGTGTCCCAGTACTAGAGGGCTACGGCATGACCGAGACCGCGACGATCTCCACCTACTCATCAATTGAGAACCACAGGTTCGGCACAGTCGGCCGCGCGCTTCCAGGTGTGGAACTCAGGATTGCCGACGAAGACGGTGAGAT
>JBAXCW010000132.1:0-3975 GCA_037141275.1 Actinomycetes bacterium | reverse complement strand
GTATTACACGATTCACTCAGCGACAGTGCAACTTGATGGACGCCGTATTGCTTCGCGGACTTATTCCCCTGGGTCGAGCATCTTGGCCAAGAGCTTCGTCGCCACAGTCAACCTTTCCGGCCTCTCAGCTGGCAGGCATACCCTCAAGCTAACAGGCATGGTTGGCGTTCCGGCTGGGCGACGTGCAGCTAGAAGCGCCAGTGTTTACACACCAGCCATGCCGCCGTCGTATCTCGGCAAGGTTGTTCAGACGGCTCGTATCACCAAGTGTGTGGCCTTCACGGGCTGACCTTGGCCTGAGGTTGGCAAGGGCTGTTGGGCTCTCTCCGCCAACAAAAAAGGCCGGCAGCTTTCGCCACCGGCCTCTTTGAAACTGGGTTTGGCTAGACCGTTGTTGGGTCAGCCACAATCCGTATGTATGGGCGTGGCTCTTCCCAGCCCTCCGGGTACTTCTCTTTTGCAGCCTCGTTGCTGACTGAGCCGGCGATGATCACGTTGTCGCCTGGCTGCCACTGCGCTGGTGTTGCGACGGCGTGCTTGGCTGTCAGCTGGAGTGAGTCAATGACACGCAGGACCTCATCGAAGTTACGGCCTGTGGTCATTGGGTAGATCAGGACGAGCTTGATCTTCTTGTCTGGTCCAACAACGAACACATTGCGCAGTGTCTGGTTGTCAGCAGGAGTCCGCTCGGTTGGGTCACCTTCAACGTCGGATGGGAGCATCCCGTACAGCTTGGAGACGTTGTAGTCAGTGTCTGAGATCAGCGGGTAGTTAGGTGCTGTGCCCTGTGTCTCGGCAATGTCGACAGCCCACTTCTCGTGGTTCTCAAGTGGATCAACCGATAGTCCGATGATCTTGACATTTCGCTTGGCAAAGTCTGGCTCGATTGAGGCCATGTAGCCAAGCTCAGTGGTGCAGACGGGGGTGAAGTTACGTGGGTGGGAGAACATCACTGCCCACGAGTCGCCGATCCAGTCGTGGAAGTCGATCGTGCCCTCAGTTGTTTGAGCGGTGAAATTGGGTGCTGTATCGCCGATTGTTGGCATCTTGGGTCTCCTTGGGAGTTGGTTTTGGGGCGTATTGACAGGGCATCCATAGGCCCCGCGTTCTTAAAGCATACAAACCTGATCAGTTTTTCGCAATTAGGTGTCCGAGAGTGCGGCGGCTACCATCAAGCGTCGACGTGACCGCGATTGCTGACAGGCCTACACGCCCCGCCGCTTCCGCTGCGCGAGAACCGATGCCTCGGCCTTACTTTGCCGCGCTGTTGGGGATTCTGGCTGCGGCGTTCACCTTCCGGATTTGGGGCATCAGCCATGGGCTGCCATACGCGTACAACATGGATGAAAGCAATTACTACGTCACGCGCGCAATCAGGATGGTGGATGGAGGACTGAACCCACACTGGTTTGTCAACCCACCGGGCTTCACGTATCTGCTCGCACTCGGATTCAAAGTTCTCTCAGGTGGCGGCCGCGGCTTCGCGGAGGTCTACGCCCGCAACCCAGAACCGGTCTGGATTCTGGCCAGGACCATCAGCGCACTGCTGGGGACACTCGCCGTGGGTTTGGTTTACGCGACTGGAGCAAAACTCTTTGACCGTCGGGCCGGCCTGTTTGCCGCTGGGGCTTTGGCCGTCGGGTTCCTCCCGGTCTTTTACGGACACCTGGCGCTCAACGACTCGGCCCTTCTAGTCCCGATGACGCTCGCACTCTTCGGCGCTGCGGGAATCCTTAACGGTGGCGGCCGCCGCGACTATCTGATCGCCGGGGTAGGACTTGGCCTTACGTGCGGGATCAAGTACACGGGTGGAGTGGTGCTCGTCGCAATCATCTGTGCGGCTTGGCAGGACAAGGAATGGCGTGCCCGGGGCCTCTCCACCGTTGTTGGAGTAGCGGCACTCATGTTTGTGATCATCAACCCATACAGCCTGCTCGACTTCGCGGCCTTCAGCCGTGACCTAGGACGCCAATCAGAGGCATCTTCAGGGCCCGGCAAGCTTGGCCAAACAGGCACCGGCGGCGTTCTTTACTACCTCGGTGTTCAACTTTGGGGACTCGGTTGGGGTCCCGCGCTACTGTCGGTATTTGGGGCCGTACAGCTAAGCCGGGAGGACTTCAGACGAGCGAGAGTCCTACTGCTCGCTCCAGCCGCCTACGTACTCTTCATGGGTCTCCACACCCGCTGGTTTGGCCGTTGGGGCCTGCCAATAATGCCATTCACATGTCTGCTGGCAGGCTGGGCTGCGAGCCGACTGGTTGGCCGGGCGCAGAACCATTCGCGACAGGTTGGAATCGCGGTTACGACTCTGCTGGTGGCGCTGGTCGGTTTGCAAGGGGTAATGGCCAGCATCCACCTAGACACAGTTCTCTCACAGCCGGATACTCGTGCCTCGGCGCGTACCTGGATGCTCGACAACATTCCCAAAGGCTCCAAGGTCGTCATTGAGCCAGGGGTCGTACCTCAAGCGTGGACGCGTGATCTAAGCCGGGCCCAAGTTGGCATTAAGGGCACTCCACGCTGGGGGACATGGCCAAGCAGCCAATGGCACATTGACTCAGCAGATAAGTACCCAGGCGTGCTGCACCGGGCTCTACTGAAGAACTACACGGCGTTGGGCTGGTGCTGGGTGGTTACGTCCTCGCTGCAGCGAGGACGGGTTGAACGCGAGCCAACTAAGGCACCAGGCGGGATCTCCTTCTACCGATCGCTCTTTGCTCATGGCACGCTCGCTTACAAAGTGACTCCGTGGAGTCCACGCAGCACTGACCTTCCGTTCAGCTTTGATGACTCCTACAACTACAGGCCGTCCGCGTATATCCGGCCTGGCCCCGTTGTCTCCGTCTACCGCCTCCACGGCGGGAAGTGTGGCCCCGTCAACTAGCGACTCAGCGCGGACGGAGAGTCAGGCTAGATTCCGTCCTCGGCGCTAACGCGGCCGGAATCAATTGCCGCCAGCAGTGCCGCGTGGTCGGCATCGTTCTGATCGGCGTAAGCGCTGGAGAAAGCGGCAAGTGATTCACCCATTACTTCACCGTTGCCCACATAACCGCTGATCACACCTGGGTAGCCGCCCCTCGCATGGGCGCGGGCCAGAGTCGCACCGCAGAGCTCGGCATATGCGGCCAAGCGGATTGCGTCCATTGTTTCCACCTCGGCTGAGCCCTTCATGTCCCGCAGCTGACGAACGTAGAAGTCCCTCTGCTGAGGTCCGGTTCCGGTGAACCAGCCAAGGAAGGAATCACTCGCAGACTGCATGAGCCGCTGCCCTTGTACAACTCGCTCGCCCTGATGCGCGTATTCGCTGGCCCCAGCGTAAGGAGCCAAAACTGACTCCTGTGCTTCCTTGAGTTGGAGGAAGAGGGGGTCATCCTCGCGATCGCCCATCAACAGGATCATGAACGCCTCGGTGCCAACGGACCCGACGCCAACAACCTTGCGTGCGAAGTCAACGAGGTGATAACGGTCAAGCAGGAAACGGCGGTCAGGTTGGATGGTTGTCAGATAGTCCGTCATCGCCTGAGTGACGATTGCCTGCGCATTAGGGAACTCAGCCTCAGGGAAGCGGACAATCAGAGGTGGCTCCTCACGGATCTGAAAGCTGCCCTTGCCATCCGGCTCGGCAAACCGTGTCAGTGCGCCAATGCTCGTCTTACGCCTAGCCTTGCGGATCTCGCGTTCAGTGTCCTTACGGCCCTTCGGACGTCCAGTCTCCTGGACCAAACGCTCAATGTGGTCAAGGTCAATCCGCGCGTACCAAGAGTCCGCCCAGCGGAGGTTGGCGAGCATCTCCATCGCCTGCTGATAAGCCGTCACACATGACTTAACCGCAGCGCTCCTGTCCTTGGCGGGAAAGCCATTGTCGCGGCCGGCGATCTCAACGCTTGCTGTTAGCCGCTTGAGGTCCCACTCGAACGGAGCGGGAAGCGTCTCATCGAAATCGTTGAGGTCAAAAACAAGCCGACGATCCGGAGC
>JBAXCW010000131.1:0-3992 GCA_037141275.1 Actinomycetes bacterium | reverse complement strand
GGTCCCCAGCAGTTGGCAGCGTCTCGGTGAAGTACTCGGCTGACTTTGGATACGGGAACATCGGGTCGCTGTCACTGAAGGCAACAAGGCTTGGGCCAGTGAACTCGCGCAGCTTCTCGCGCGCGGCGGCCATCTCAGCAGCACCAGGGTCAGTTGCCTCAATAGGCACGAGCAGCGGGAAGGTCTGCGGAGCAGCCTTGCTCTCAACCGTAGGGAACGGTGCGTCATAGCCGGCAATTACCTCAGGTGAAAGCTCGTTCACTGTTGCTGCTTGGAGGATCATCCCGACAGGCAAGTCAGGTGTGTTGGCAACAAAGTTGCGCCATTGCATGAACGCCTCAGAGCCCTTGGCGATAGAGAGACTCGTGTTCATAACAACAATCCGGCCCACTTGGTCCATGTGGTCTGCAATCCACTTCAGTCCAAGCAGTCCACCCCAGTCGTGGACCACGGCGGTGACGTTCTCAAGCCCGTCAATCGCGGCCAGGTGCGCTGCAAGGCTTTCGGAGTGGGTCTTGTAGCTGTACCAATCCTTATCGAGTGGCTTGTCGCTGCGGCCCATGCCGACAAGGTCAGGGCAGACAACGCGGTGACCAGTGGCGACGAGCTTGTCCACTACTCCGCGATAGAGGTATGACCAGGCTGGCTGCCCGTGGAAGCAGAGAACAGTTGGACCGGTGCCCTCATCCAAGTGGTGGAGGCGGTAGTCAGCCCCAGCGACTGAGACATCCACATAGTGCGGCTCATACGGGTAGCCGGGAAGGTCTGCGAACTGCTCGTCAGGGGTGCGGAAGATCTCCATCGTCAATCTCTCTCCTCAAGGTCACTGGGTTAGAGCGATCTTACGACGCGGCGGCGAGTGCCGTCAGCCGCAGGAGGTCCGGGCAACCATTGCTCGGAAGCGGTTCATCGTTGCGCGCTGCATGTCGTCATGGGTTTGGCCGCGCAGGCTGCGAACGCGCTCATGGTGAAAACGTGACCGCAGGCTCTCGCTGTGGCCGATGATGTCGCGGATTTGGATGTTGAACCGGCACCTCAGAAACCGCGCCAGCCGGACAGTGGCAGTCCGCTGAGCGGTGTTGTTCATCACCCCAGAGTCGGACATGCCGACGTTCTCCACGCCGATTGCGCGGTCATTGAGGCCCACGGTGTGGCGGCACATCACGCCAAGGGGAACGAGTTGGAAGATCCGCCCGTTGGTGTCCACGATGAAGTGGGAACAGAGGCCAGGGAGTTCGTGCAGCTCAATGTCTGGCATGTCGGAGCGGAACTCATCAAACACAGGCGAGGCGGCGGTGGACTGCGTCCAATGCTCCACCAAGACCCTTGGGTGCAGCACGTTTGACCTAGTTCCATAGTGACGCTTGGCATAGGCGGCCATCTCACTCTTGCGCTTGTGCCCGTAGGGAATCCACCTGTGGTTGATGGGCGGGCGTAGGGACCCAGCCGCGTGAGCTTGAGTCTGTGCCACGCCGGCTGGAAGGAAGAGTGAAAAGGCTGCAAGAAGAGCGGTCACTAGGCCAACGGTAGTTGATGTCCCTACTGCCATCCGCCAGCGCGTCAGATTTGTTCCAGACGGAGCGTCCTGACGGTTGCAGGGTCGCTGGGCCGGACTTACATCCTTTCGTCCGGCTCAGCGACCGCCAGTTTCCCCCACCGGAAGGAGTCCATCTATGTGGACGATTACAACCCGCGGCTTCTATTCAGTTGTCGCCCATCGTGAATTGCCCGACACCGTGCTTGTTCGAGGACGGGTGCGCGCTGACCTTGATGCCCTAGGGGATTTGATCCCCGGATTGACCGTGTACGAAGATCGCGGTGCCGACTACCGCTACCGGGCAATCGTCTCATCCCCAGCTTGGCGAGCGGCATTGGATGTGATGGCATCAGAGATTGACTACGACAACTTCAAAAACGCTGTCGCAGAGCAGCAGGGATACGGCCGGGCGAGGGTCTACGGCGAGGTCTGGAGCGTCCTCCACCCTCTGCAGACAAACGGGGTATGACATGCCACAAAACTCCTCGGGTCCGTGTCAGGTTCACGCAGAGTTGAACGACTAGGTCTTCATGACTAACGCCACACGCATCTCCGGCCTTTCTGACAAACCCTCAACGCTTGTCCTCACAGACGAGGCTGCAGCCCGCTTCGCTGGTTCGCACCTCGGCGGAACGGTCGACGCCGCCATGTTGGCGGTGATAGCCGCCGAGCACCTCCACTCCGGTAGGACGGCCGGGTGGCGCACGATTGACACCTCAGGTGAGTGGAAGCTTGAGGCGGACATCATCTCCAGCTACCGCCAGCAGGGAGAGAGCGATGAGATCCTCTACCGGGTGCTTGACGGCATCGGCCTTCTGCGCGTAACGGAGAAATCAGTCCGGGTGAAGGTGGCAGCTCCCAGCCCTGCGGCAGCTCTCGCCGTTGAGAACTGGTTCCGCCAGCGCTTCCCCGAGCACGTTGAGGAAGACAAATTCAAGGGCAAGGTGTTGACCCGTGTGATCTGGCAAGGCCATGACGGCTACCCAGAGGAGTTCTCGCGCAACATCGACTCTGAGAAGTTCATCGATGTTGAGCGCAACTACGCAGAGTCCACCCGCAACTCGATGGCTGAACTATTGGAGTTCCGTCCACCGTCCAAAGCCGGTCGCCTGGTGCTGTTCCACGGCGCCCCGGGCACAGGTAAGACCCACGCCATCCTCTCCCTTGCGGCTGAGTGGCGCGAGTGGGCAGACCTGATGATGATCTCCGACCCTGAGCGTCTGATGTCAGACCCCAGCTATCTGCTGAAGCTGATTAGGACCCCTGAGTCAGCGCGCGGGCCAAAGGCCAAGTTCAACGCCAACCGCTGGCAAGTTCTTGTCTTGGAGGACGCTGGGGAGTTCCTTGCCCCAACCGCCAAGGTCGAGACCGGGCAGGCCCTCTCTCGCCTGCTCAACATCACCGACGGCATTGTCGGCCGTGCTAGCCAGTCCCTACTGCTGATCACCACCAATGAGAACAGCAAGAACCTCCACCCAGCGGTTTCCCGCCCGGGTCGCTGCATGGCAGAGATTGAGTTCAACGCCCTTAACCGCGCGGAGATCGCTGCCTGGTGCGCCGACCGCGAGTTGGAAACTCCTGATCGCGACACTATGACTCTTGCCGAGCTCTACGCCGCCACGCGCGGCAAAGAGATTGTCAGCAAGCCACAGAGCAAGATCGGCTTCGCCGCTTAGGCGTTTGTCAGATTGAAGCCACTGAGGGAGACCTATTCCCCGTGAGCAAAACTTCTGACCTAACATTTATTGGCAATAGCGCCGTGGAGAAAACTCCACTGCTTCGCGTCTCATTGAATCTGATGCGCGAGCACGACTGGCTGACCGTTTTGGAGTTTGGCCGTGTTGATGACGGCCAGCACAGCTCCCAATGGGCGGCCTTAGAGGACGAGAACGGTTGGGTTGGTCTTCTCTTTGACAGGCCCGCTCATGAACCCGATGCGGTTGTCATTGGATTTCGAATTCAGGAGTACTCAGAGTTCCTAAAGGAGCTCTCCCCTGACGACGCTTCCTGGCAGGGACCGCTGTTCCACTGCCCTCAACTCGCGCTTGAGCGCGCATCAATCGCAGAGATTGCGATTGCTACCGACCGTCTGTTCCCGGACTACTCGACGCCCAACCGCCAGCTGTTCAACGATGCAGCCGGGATGATTGACAACCCCCAAGCAGCAGTTGACCTGTGGCTCACGTGCCTTGCCACCGGGGATTCCATGGCTCACTTCGGGGCTGGCACAACGTTCTTGGAGCTGGGTCGGCCACATGACGCCTACCGTCACCTTCGTTATTACGCGACCATCGCTCCTGCCGATCCTTGGACGCAGTGCTGGTACGCAAAGGCGGCCGAGGCCATCGGCGAGTTCGAAGAGGCGATTACGGCCTACGATGCAGCCATCGCACTTGAACAACTCCCAGCCCACGCCGACAGCCCGTCGGATGCAGCAGAGCTTCGCGAGGATCTA
>JBAXCW010000130.1:0-3996 GCA_037141275.1 Actinomycetes bacterium | reverse complement strand
CCCCTACCCTGGCAAGGCGCTTCAGTCAGGCACGATGAAACCGATTACCGCCTACCTTGGCGACACATCGGTGCTCTTCCATCAGCTTCCTCACGCGTGGATCCAAGCCTTGGGTCCAACCGCGCTAGTCGTACTTGCTGTTGGTGGGCTGGCCAGCGTTGCAATCCTCATCCGCCCTCCTGGTGGTGAAGCACGCTGGCGCGCAGCTGCCCTTGTTGCCCTCGGCTCAATGGTTACCTACGCAATGACGCCAGGCACCGCGGCTGGCCCGCCCGGCGGCCCCCTTCGTGGTCTCTTCATGGACACACGGTTCATCGCCCCGGGGCTCTGCCTCGCCTTAATCTTGGCCCCAATGCTGGTCTCCCACTTGTCCGTCAAGGCTAGGGACCTAGCGGCGCTCCCCATGGCCTTCTTTGTGGTCTCGGCAGCAAGCAAGAACAACTCGTGGGGACTAGTTCATCCTCGGATTCCGATGCTCACAGCAGCTTCGGTGATCCTGATTGGGACAGGGATCACGACGTGGTATCCGGGTTCGTCTAGGCGAGCTCGCTCAGCAGCAATAGTCATGGCACTTCTCATTCTGGTCCCGGCAGGAAGTATTTACGAGCATTCGTTCGCGGCTGGGGCTGTGAACGGACATGGGCCTGCTCTCGCCACGACCGGGCCGGCTCGAGTCGGAGTTACCGGGATTTCCGGAACGTTTGCTCAATACCTTCAAGTAGGCGAAAGCCTCCAGAACGAAGTCTCGTATGTGGGAATCAAGGGGCCACATGGCGCTCTGCGGCCACCGCGAACTTGCCAAGAGATGAAGGCTGAGATCAACCGAGCAGGGTACACCTGGATTGTCGCCTCCCCCAACAGGAGCATCTGGAAGCAACGTACGTTCCCTGATCTCGAACAGCGCTGGCTCGCGGCTGACCCAAATGCGAAGTTCGTCAGGAATATTCGTGGCCTTGAGCACAACCTTCCTGCTTCAGGCAGCGGCCCACCCGACCCATTCCTCGTCTACCGCCTAGTAGGCCCGCTCAGCGGCGCAAGCTGCCCGAAGTAGTTCCCAGCGACTAGCTGGCCTCATATGGCACAGCGCCGGATCGCTTTGCAACCGCCGCGACGAGTCCGGTCGTGACGACCGCCAAGGAAGCTCCGATAATCACTAGCTGCCAAGGAAGACCGGCTGCAGGGGCCCCAGGGAGGATCTTGCGCTCGCCAATGGCTGGGCTGATCACGAGCTCGAGGAGTACCCAGCCGGCAACCCCGCAGCCAGCCGCCAGCAGGTGTTTACGGTTTGCGAAGTCTCGGAACCTGATCGCATAAAGACCCACGCCCGAGGCCACGGCCCAGACCAGATAGATAGGAACAAGCGACCACGCGCCCGTCGGCACCCCAAGTGGCGTGAAGACTGACACCGACCTGCCATCCCCCAAGATGCGAGTCCACCACCATGTGACGTGCCCTGGGCTTGCAAGAGGGTGTGACACAGTCGCCACGACCATCACCGTGGCCCCACACACTGCAAGCGCAAGCGTGGGCGCTGGGATCCTGTCGTAGGCAGCAGCGAGCCCAAGCGCTAGGAACGGCAGAATTGGTACGAGGAACCTAGGACCTGGTGCCCCACCACCAAACGGAAGCCAGTAACCCGAGACGTAAAGGACGTAGATCCCGACTATCCCGAGGAACGCCGTCGACTCTGCGCGATGCCCCTTGCGCCTCATCCAAATGATCCCAAGTAGGCCAACTATGCAAACGGGAGAGATAGACAGCAGGCCGCGGGGGGAGAGAAGAATGTCAACGAAGTCGACGGGCTTCGGTACGCCGATGCCGAAGAAGCCACCATCGTTCAAACCAAGCTTGGCGTGACCAGACTTCCCTTCGACAGCTACTGCAGCGTTATACGACATGTATGTGACTGACCCAAAGGAGAGCTTGTTGTAGAGAGCGAGCGGCACGAGCGCCGCGAACACGCCCGACGCGAAGGCGCCGCCCCGCAGCAGGGCTGACTTGAGCTGGTTCCCAACTGAGGTGGTTCTGGTGACTGCGTAGAGGCCCAGTACAAACCCACCAAATGCCATTGGGTATTCCACATCGACGGCACATCCGACAACGAGCCCGGCCAGAGCGAGAAGCCCAAGACTCGGACCAGCCCGCCGCTCTCGAAACAGCAGGTGAAAGCAGAGGTAGAGGAGCATGGCTCCAAGCATGTGACCGAAAAGCTGCGTAGAGAACGGCAAGAGCATGGTGCCGAGACCAACCGTTAGTGCTGCGGCCACTCCAGTCCCCTCCGCGATCAACTCAGCATCACGCCTGACAAGGAGCAGCAAAATCAGGAAAGGAATGACCGTTCCGAAGATGCCCAGAGCCCAGACCATCAGCCGCTCCTGATTGATCGTGCGAATCACCTCCGGGGTGCGTGGGGATATGGATGCGGACCTAGCCGCCGAACGGGGTCTTGGGTGGTCATCCCCAAAGGCTGCGGACGTCTTGTTGAAGCCGACCGCCTTGAGCGTGATGTAAGGCGGAACAAGGAGAGCCGATAGGCCCGGGGCCTTAACTGAATAGAAGTGACCGTCAACCCAGCTCTTGTCGCCCGTCTGCCTTTGGTCAGCGTCAATCCTCGAGCTGCCCTGGGACAAAGACTTCGTGAGTAGGAAGTAGGAAGTCTGCGACCAAGCGGGCCACTGGACCACTAGGGCCGATCCGATCGCGACTAGAACGATCGCCACTGTCCCTAGACGGGCGAGGCGCACACTGCTGCCGCGAGGCAGCCGCAGCGCGGTCATTGGTTGGCCACCAACGCGACCATTGCCCAAACAAGGAGCGACGGAGCGCATCTCGCTCTACCGTTGGCGTCGCCTCTGGTGGTAGGGGTAAGCATCTTGCAATCAAAGCACTCCTGCAGGCGCGACCGCACCTCCCTTAGGTATCCGAAGACATGGGTTCGCGCCGCCACCACTGCATCTGCTCAGGTACCTAAACTTCCTTGCTCACCCCTCCCGCCAAATGCTTCCACTTACTAACTACGTGTTTTATACAGCCGCCGCGGTCGGCTCTGTGGGCGCGATTCTCTGGGCATCTCGCCTCATTCAGTTCCGATGTCTACCCGATGTAGACGGCCCGGAGACAGTTGTCGTCCGTTCCATTATTGCCCTTAGCCTGATCACAGCAGAGTCATACCTCCTAGGCGTTATTGGAGCCTTCTCACGGACACCACTCACGATTGCGTTTGTAGGCACCGGAATAGCAGCGAACGCCCTGCTGGCAAGGCCTCCGGTCAAGGCAGTCGCGCGTAGAATCCCGCCCCTGCTTGTCGCAATTCCGGCAGCCTTGGGGATCGTCCTGCTCTTCGCAATATGGCTTGTGCCAACCATTGAGGCTGTCCGGGGAGGTATGCGGGGGACTGATGCCCTTTGGTACCACATGCCCTTCGCGCTGCAGTTCTACCAGTCGCACTCACTGACCGGTTTCGCGTGGAATGAGCCTCTTTTCCAAACGTATTTCTACCCCTCACTAGGGTCAATGTTTCACGCGTTGGGGATGGCCTTCTTCGACCGAGACTTCCTCTCGCCCCTTGTGAACATCGGCTGGCTTGCTCTGCTGGTGGCCGCAGGTGCGGCTCTCGGAAAGCGGCGAGGCGTTACGGTGGCGGCGGCGCTCGGGGTTACAGTCCCGTTTGCCGGGAACCTGATCACCGAACTGCCCCTCGCGGGGTCAGCCACGGTGGATGTCGGCGCGACGTTCCTCTTCCTCGCTTCGGTGGTACTGCTCCTGCGGTCCCAGGACAGCCGCTCAGCAATCGCTCTAAGCGGATTGGCGGCCGGTTTGGGTGTCGCAACCAAACTAACAATTGCTATCCCAGCAATTGGGATAGCCATTGGGCTTCTGTTGATCCAATCTCGAGGTCGGAGGTTGTCTGGCCTTGTGATCTGGGGCGTCGCCGCGCTAGGAACATCATGGCTCTGGTTTGGCCGCAACCTTGCTGAGACGGGTAGTCCCCTCCCG
>JBAXCW010000129.1:0-4013 GCA_037141275.1 Actinomycetes bacterium | reverse complement strand
GGGGAGTAAGTGCTGCCCGGATACTCAGTGAACTGGAGGAGGAGTCCAGTCCCTGCCACGAACAGTTCGATCTGGTCGCTGGCACATCTACTGGTGGCTTCATCGCCGCGGCAGTAGCTACCCAGTCCGACTTATCCGCTGTGCACGACACGTACCGTTTCTACGGTGATGCGTTCCTGAAAGACCGCGGAATGACACTGAATGCCCTGTACCCGGTTGAGCGCAGTGCCGCTTTCGATACCTCCCTTACTGCTTACATTGGCGAACGAAAGCTGCGAGACGTGGCGCCAGACATTCTGATCCCGGCCCTTGCGCTGAAGGAAGCTAAGGCGACAGTATTCACGAGCCGTAAGGCCAAAGCTGACACATCAGACCTCCTTCTGAAGGATGCGGTCCTCGCGACTTCAGCGGCCCCAATGTATCTCCCCCCTCATGAAGCTGAGTGGGGTGGGGAAACGAGTGAGTATGTAGATGGGGGGCTATTCGCGAACAATCCAGCATTGCTCGCATATTTGGAAGCGAAGCGGCTGGCAGACGGGCGCGAGATCAGAATCTTATCCGTAGGTACCGGTCGCAGTGGTGCCCAGTCACTCAAGGACTCGGTTTGGGACAAGATGTACAACTTACGACGGAGGTCTGATCCGACCACGCGACTCTACAACGCCATGATCTTTTCGAACCTCCCTCATCTGCTCATGGAGGGAGGTTCCAGTGCCGTAAATCAGACCCTTGAAGATGAGCTTGGTCCCCGATTCATGCGCCTTGAACCCCAGTTCGATGGCGATGTTCCTCCCCTTGCAGCAACCTCAGAGAAAGAGCGGGGCAGCATGACCGAGCTGGGATTCCAAACGTGGCAGACCCACAGGACATCGGTCCTCAGTTTCCTCAATCCAAGGGCCTAAGCACGCACTTTTCGTCTAATTAGGTACGGGTAAGTAGGCCGTAGTGCTCTCGAGGGACTCGCCGCGCTGCAGAATAGACTTGCACCTGTTGCTAAACGCACCAAACAGTCTGATTTATAAGGGAGAGAACCGTGTCCAAGCGTTCATCAGGAGTACTGCTCTTTGCAATGGGTTTAACTGCGCTCGGCTGCGGGGGCACAAGTGGTCCTACTGGCGAGCAAACCGCGTGCATCTCTCTGTTTAACTCAGCGGTCAAGGCTTCGGCAACACGTGTACCCATCACATCCAAAATGGGAGAACAGATGATGCTCACCACCGCCGGCAATCCCGTTAAGACAGCGAAAGTTGCCGTGGCGAGAGAGACTGGAATTTCGAGTAGCTGTCTAATCACGGTCCAGTTTGCCCAGAACAGCGCGATTGCCGAAGGCGGTCCCGGAAGACCATATTTCCAATACACCTTTCCGGATAGCTGGGCCCCAGCAACAGACCCCTGGGCGTCAGACGTAGAGGTTGGAGGCCCCTTTGAAGACGCCGGGATGTACGACAACGTCCGCAAAAATCTCGCGGAATCAAAGCTCCAGCTCGCCGTGCGGCCGGCATCAGCGCCTATCAGCTGGTCAAATCAGTTCTACATTAAGTAAGTCTAGGGTCCCCATCAAAGATTGACACGCTTCCCACAGTAGGCTGAGGAAGCGCGGGGCTACGCCCCCGCCAAAACGCGATACGACTCTCTAGTTATCGACGCCGCCCGCGCGGGCCTGCGCTGCCGAGGTGGAAATACTCCACAGGGCGCCAACCCAAATACCAATCCAAAGCGCGAGGCATACGAGAAGCCCAACCTTGTCCCCTGTCACCGAGCTAGGGCTTCCGTCTATTGCTGCGGCAGCGTCGCTTATACGAACCACTGTCGCGTAGTAGATAGCAGCGTAGATCGTGGCGCCTTGTCCCACAAAGAGAACCGCCCCTGGTATCAGCGACTGGAGGTAAAGGTGGCCGAGACCTGGGAAAATGGCACTCAGCGTGTAAGCAACTCCAGTCTTTGCGCCATTACGAATCGCCCTCGTAATGGCAGGCTCGGCCATCTGGGCCGGTACCCAGGGAGCTGCGAGTGGTGCTCGTTGGGCGGGGCCGGACGTTGGCGTGGTGATCGCCGGCGCGTTCTCTCCGATGCTGCTGGTGGCCTGCGCCTGAGCAGCCTGGCCAAGTGAAGCTGCGGCTACTGCTGATGTGACACCGGCTTGAATTGCATCAACCAGCTGTTCAGCGTCGGCCGCCGACCCCTCGCAGGTAAGCGAGATGTCATCTCCAGCGTCAGTCAACCAGACGGTTATTCCTACTGACCCGAAGATTGCGCCACCTCTACGCAACTCGATCTTCCGGTCGGAGGGTAGAGAAGCAGTCCATCCCTGACTCTCAGCCACTGCCACGCACAGGCTTGCTGCAGTCCCCACAGAAATGTCTTCAAGTGTTGCATTCTTCATTGCTTTTGCCACGTTAACGCCCCCTTGGATTGTGCGGGCCCGAGGTTACACCTCAGCTCGGGCCCTCCCTGCAGAAAGCGTTTTTAGGCCGACAGGAGCCTAAGGCAACGGACCGCCTATATAGTCACCTCATGAGCGGGCATTCAGCTGGGTGGTATCCGGATCCTGAGCATTCAGGCTCGGATCCGCTGCAACGCTATTGGGACGGGTCTGCATGGACAGATAACCGTCGCGCTGGTCTTGCGCCTCCCCCTCCAGTGCTTCCGAGTTTTCAGGGTGCGGCGCAGGTCGGCTCTTATTGCGGTCGCTGCGGAGCTGCCGTTCCAGCCGGAAGCTCTGCTTGCACCTGCGGTTTCCCCGTCCCTAGTCACTCAAGCCCGCAGACGACTGCTAGACCGATCTCGGCTAGCGCCGGAGCTCCTATCTTCGCCTCCCCTCCCGCGCCTCGCGATGGGCCACTTGTTATGGCCCTAGTGGTCGGCGCGATCAGCACGTTCATCATCTTCGTCGTGATCGCTGTAGTAGTCATCGCCGGCATGTACGGGAGCGGTGATAGTGCGGATTCCAGTAACAGCGCAATAACCGGAACCCTGACGGTGGCTGCCCTGGGCCTTATTGCTTCGCTGTTTTTTCAGGTGAGCATGACCATCAAGTTGATGGAGAAGTGGACTGGCTTCACTATCGACTACTGGACAGAGTTCTGGATTCTCATTGTTGCGGCAGCAGCTGAGCTCATCACCACTTTTGTGCTCGGCCCGCTCTCGATCATCGTCTTCGTCCTCATCCAATGGTGGCTAACGAAGGACCGGGCAACTCCAGTTGCAGGAGCCCGGGTCAGATGACCCTCGGCGCTGACGACCTGCAGAATGTCGCCACTGATCAACTTGAGACACCGAGAGAGTGGTGATGTATAGATGGCCCAACTAGTCAACTACAACCGAATTCTCCAGACTCCCACCAGACGTGCTGACGTAATTCAGGCTCTCGTTCCATCGATCCAGGCTGCGGACCGAGGGTACGTGGTCACGACCGATTGGCGTACATGGGTCAGGGTGGACCAGACAACTACGGATAAACGTCCGTGGATCATTGCTGCATTTATGTTCATCTTCCTTGACTTCTTCTTCTTCTGGACTGGAAGCAAGCAATCGGTTCTAGGTATCGACATGGATGAAACCGTCAACGGCACCACGCTACGCATCACCGGCATGTGCAGCCATGAGCTCGCCCAACATATTGAGGCGTTCGTTGGTCATCAGGCGCAGCTTGCCCCCTCCGGACAGCCGGCTGATCCATCTAGTCACATTCAGATCAGCGCTGGTGCAGGCGCATACAACATCGTCCACGCGGGGCCAACCCAGACCGCGCAGCCTGCTGCGGCGGTTGGTGCCAGTCCGCTTGTCCCAGTCGAAGAGGCACAATCGGTCCGGACCCGGGCTGCCTGCACACGCTGCGATTGCCAAGACTTCGAACCGTCCGCAACTCAGGGCGTCTGCAGCTGTGGCCACGACGCCGCTCTCGTGCATGGCCTCATGTGCCCTCCTCCGAAACCGAGTGGGGCTACCGAGTGGGCTTCCCTCCGCATCGACCTCGACAGGATCTTGGTTTGTGGTGGGCTCGATGGCGGAGA